>JAVWOV010000011.1:0-18751 GCA_036636255.1 Bacilli bacterium | reverse complement strand
TAAATTTAAATATGTCCACAAAAATGTGTCTAAAAACTTGACCTAGATCCAAGTCATCCTTGGAAACTTGCTTCTTTTAAAAGATACATGGAAAAAGCACACACAAGTAATATATATGCTTAAAATTTTCTGTTAATGTTTAATATTTTTTATGACATTTTCATTTGATATTGACAGAAAATATTCACTAATATAATTACTGAATATTAAAACATAAACTTAGTATAAATATTAAAATTAAAAAAATAGCAAATTATTAGTTTATTATTTTAAAAACCAACAAATGCTAAATAAAGTAAAAAGCCTACAAAAACACTTGCCATAATAGCCCCATTAATCATTTCTCCCTTAGATGATTTATATTTAACACCAAGCGCCATAGTAATAATTAAACCGCCAATCAAACCACCAAAATGGGCAGAAACATCAATATTAGGAAGCATAAAACCTAATACTAAATTCAACACAATTAAAGGAATAATCTGTGACTTCATTACTGTTCCTAAATAAATACGATAATGATAGCCAAAATATAATAATGAACCAAGCAAACCAAAAATAGCCCCACTAGCGCCGACACTAATACCAGTTGTAAATACCATTGATAATAAATTACCTGTTAGAGCACTGAATAAATAAACAAAGGCAAAACGCCATTTGCCCAAAAAGCTTTCTAACTGAGGGCCAATAATATATAAAGCATACATGTTGAATAAAATATGAAACAAACCACCATGCAAAAAAACAGAAGTAAGTAGGCGATAATATTCACCGTTAACAATAGCATCACTGCTCATAGCTCCCATATCATATAAAACAAGACCATTCATATTAATAAAATTTCCACTTCGTAAAGAAGAAACTAAATAAAACAAAATATTTAAACCAATTAAAATATAAGTAATTAGAGGAAACTTCATTTTAAAAACATCATCAGCTTTTTTAGACTCAATCGCACTTTTTTGGTTAATATCACTAGTTAGTTTCATAAATAATTGTTCACCTTTTTCTTTAATATTAAATTCCTTAGTAATACTAGGAAAATTATCAATAATAAAATCATACTTTTTTAAATCTTTAATATTACCTATCTTGGCGCAAACAATATCATTTTCACCATTAAATTCTTCAATATTAACATTATCACCTAAATTAAGAAAAATATTTAACGAATTAACTTTTAATGACAAAGTTTTATGTTTAATTTTATACATAATTTGTTTTGTCTTAAATAAATCAAATTTAAATTGTTCATTATTATGAATATAATTAGAAATAATTCGAACAATTTTATATTCACCAGTTAAATTTTCTAACCAAATTTCATTATCAACACCATGTAAAACAATCGGACTATAATTTTGATCTGTAATAAAATAATGGATTAATTTCATAACTACTTCATCATCTTTTTTAATAATCATTTGTGCCATAATTTACCTCCGTAACTATATTTTAATATAAATTTCTTTATTTGTAAAGACCAATATAAATCAAGCTTCAAAACCATCCATAATATTTGTAAAACAAACTGGTAATGAACTAGAAAATTCCATATATTCCTTGGTACTAGGATGAACAAATCCTAGTAAATAAGCATGTAAACATTGACCAGTATTATCAATGATTTTTTTTCTTCCATATACCGGATCGTTAACAATCGGATATCCGATATAATTCATATGTACTCTTATTTGATGTGTTCTACCTGTTTCTAAACAAAGCTCAACTAAGGTAACTTTCTCAAAACGCTTTAAAACAGTTAAATGCGTAATAGCTTTCTTGCTATTTTCCCCCGTAACACACATCTTTTTTCGGGCCTTCTTATCTCGGCCAATTGGAGCATCAATCGTTGCTGTATCAGATTTTATAACGCCCCAAACTAAGGCTTTATATTTTCTAGTAATAGTATGATGTTCTAACTGTGTAGCTAAATTAGCATGAGCTAAATCATTTTTTGCTACCATAATAAGGCCGGTTGTATAAGCATCAATTCGATGAACAATTCCTGGTCTAAATTTACCATTAATGGAACTCAAACTAGTTGCATAATAGATAAGTCCATTTACTAACGTATTATCCTTATTACCTACTGCTGGATGAACAACTAAGCCATTTTGTTTATCAATAACCAATAAGTCATTATCTTCATAAACAATATTAATATCCATTTTATTAGGTAAAATATCGTTATCATCATAAACTTCAGTAATGGTTACAACATCGTTTTCTTTAACAAAATAACTATTTTTAACCATATCATCATTAATTAAAATATGACCACTAATAAGCATTCTTTGAATTTTACTACGACTATAGTTAAGTAAAACTGCTAATACTTCATCAACTCTTTTTCCACCATCACTTATTACAATTTTTTTCATTTTTCTCTCCTTCAAATATATTAATAGCAATTACAAACATCGCAATAACAATAGCTATATCGGCTATATTAAAAATCGGAAAAGAATAACTAAAAATTCTAAAATCCAAATAATCAATAACATAACCATAACATATACGATCAATTAAATTGCCAACAATACCACCTAACAATAAACCATAGCTAACACATTTTAAGCGAGTTAATTTTTGATTTCTAAGTAAATAAAAGTAAACAAACCCAATGGCAACTAGAGCAATAAAAATAAGCAAAAAACGATTACCACTTAAAATACTAAAAGCAGCTCCCTCATTTTGAACATATGTTATACTAAAAAAATCATTAATAACCTTAATGCTTTCAAAAAGCACTAACTTAGAAACAAAAAACTTAACCAACTGATCTAACAATACAATCAAACTGCTAAGTATTAAAATTCTTTTCATCTTATCATCTCCTATTATAGTATAATTTTTTTTTACTAAAGGCCAATAAAATTAATTAAAATATCGTTTGAAACGTATAAAAAGTCATTATTAATATGTATATTATCACCGGTAATCAGTAATTTCTTACTAGCTAATAAAGAATCAATAATAAAAATTTCTTTAATTTCACATTGATATTTATCAATAAATTTTTTCATATTAACTCCAGCTATTTTTCTTAAACCTAATATCATTGTATTTTCCATTGTTTCGTTTAAAGAAAGGCGATGAAAATTTTTAATATAATCACCATTTAAATATTTAAACAAACTTCTTGTATTATCATATCTAACATCGTCAATATAACCACTAGCTCCCAACCCAAAGCCATAATAAAAATTATTGTTCCAATAACCTATGTTATGTCTTGATACAAAATTTTTAGTATAATTACTAATTTCATAATGATTAAAACCATTGTTTTTTAATGTCTTATTAATTAATAAAAACATATCGTAATCAATTTTATCATCTATAGCTTTAACCTTATCAATATAAAATTTTGTATGCGGTTCAATCATCAAAGAATAAGTAGAAATATGATTAATATCAAGTTTTAAAAACATATCTAAATCATTTTTTAATTGTTCTAAAGTTTGATTATTAAAACCATACATTAAATCAACATTAATATTAGTAAAATATTTTTTTAGCAAAGAAATTTTTAGTAAAACATCTTTATAGGTGTGAAAACGATGTAAAATTTTTAAAAATTCATCATTAAAGGTTTGAATTCCTACACTAATTCGATTAACGCCATTTATTTTGAGTAATTTAACTAATTCTAAGGAAATATCCTCAATATTACATTCAAAAGTAAATTCAACATCATTATCTTTATTAATAATCTTAATAATATCAAATAACATAAGTAATTGCTGATTATCTAAACAACTAGGTGTACCTCCACCAATATAAATAGTCTTAATAATTTCACCTTTATAATTATTAATAATTTCTTTTTTTAAAGCTTGTAAATACTTATTAACCCAATCTTCATGATAAAATAGTTTACAAAAATCACAATAAGGACAAATGTTTTGACAAAATGGAATATGAATATAAACAGCAGTAACCATACTTAATTATTATCCATTTTTAAAACTGATAAAAAAGCTTCTTCAGGAATTTCTACACTACCAACCATTTTCATTCGCTTCTTACCTTCTTTTTGCTTTTCTAATAACTTTCGTTTACGAGTAATATCTCCACCATAACATTTAGCTAACACATTCTTTCTAACAGCTTTAATATCAGCCCGAGCAATGGCCTTACTACCAATAATTGCCTGAATAGGTACCTCAAATTGTTGACGAGGAATTAATTTTTTTAAATTATCAACAATAATTTTACCACGTTTATAGGCAAAATCCTTATGAACGATAATACTAAGAGCATCAACAACTTCACCATTAATTAAAATATCCATTTTAACTAGATTACTCGCTTTATATCCAATCAATTCATAATCAAAAGAAGCATAACCTTTTGTTAAACTCTTTAATTTATCAAAAAAGTCATAAACAATTTCTGATAAAGGTAACTCGTAATGAATATTTACACGCGTTTTTTCAATATATTCCATAGAAATATAAGTACCCCGCTTATCCTGACAAAGTTCCATAATTGAACCAATATAATCATTAGGTACAAAAATATTAGTTCTAATATAAGGTTCTTTAATACAATTAATCTTAACACGATCAGGCATCTTGACGGGACTATCAATAGTATTAATAGTTTTATCCGTTAATTCAATTTCATAAATAACTGATGGCGACGTAGCAATTAAATCAATATTATATTCTCGTTCAATTCTTTCTTCAATAATTTCCATATGTAAAAGGCCTAAAAATCCCGTTCGAAAACCAAATCCTAAAGCTTTCGAAGTTTCTGGGATAAATTCAAGTGAGGCATCATTTAATTTGAGTTTTGATAACGCTTCTCTTAATTCATTATATTTTGAAGAAGAAATAGGATATAAACCACAAAAAACCATTGGTTTCATAGGTTTATAACCCGGCAAAATATCTAAAGCTTGGTTATTTGCTAATGTAATAGTATCACCTACTTTAACATCCTCTATGGTTCTAATACTACCATATAAATAACCAACATCACCTGACTCTAATTTTTCTTTTTGTAAATCACTTGGTGTATAAACTCCAAGCCCTACTACGTCATAAACGCCACCTGTAGCCATCATTTTTATTTTGTCACCAACACTTACACTTCCATTAACAACTCTAATTAATGCAACAATGCCTTTATAAACATCGTAATAGCTGTCAAAAATAAGTGCTTGTAATTTATCGCTCGTTTTAATAGGTGGTTTAATACGTTCAATGATTGCTTCTACTAATTCTTTAATACCAGTACCCTCTTTGGCACTAGTACAAATTATTTCGTCATTTTTAAAACCTAAATTATCAATCAATTCGTGTTTAACTCTAGCAACATCAGCATTAGGTAAATCAATTTTATTAATAACAGGAATAATAGTAAGATCATTATCCATGGCTAAATATAAATTAGCTAAAGTTTGAGCCTCAATTCCTTGGGCAGCATCTACTACTAAAATTGCTCCCTCACAAGCTGCTAAACTACGGCTAACTTCATAAGAAAAATCAACATGGCCTGGTGTATCAATCAAATTTAATTCATAATCTTCACCCTTATAATTATAATTTAAACAAACAGCATTTAACTTAATAGTAATGCCACGTTCTCTTTCTAAGTCCATATTATCTAACAATTGAGCTTGTTTATCTCGCGGTTTTATTGCCCCAGTAATTTCTAAAATACAATCAGCTAAGGTACTTTTACCATGATCAATATGAGCTATAATTGAAAAATTACGAATATTTTTTTGTTTCATCATATCACCTAATAAGTATTATAACATTTATCACCTAATAAGTACAAAGATAATTTATAATTTTAAAAAAAGATACTTTAAGTATCAATCATTTTTGTTCTCTTTAGAAAAACTAATAATCTTCCCAACATCATTTATAATATAATTATATTTTAATTTATTATAAATAAATTCAATTTCATATTTTGTTGTATCATTAGCTTGTTTTTTTAAAACAATTATATTATCAAGTTTATCCTTGATGTTTGCATCATTTAAAGCAATTTCCTTAGCAGATTTTTCTGTTATTGTATTGCCTAAGGTCTTGTCTCCTATATGCTCATAACTAATAATATCATTATTTAAAATATTAACAGTATACTCATGTTTTATATCATTATAATAAAATTCTAACTCATAAACAAGTTTAAAGTCTTCTACTTCGGTACTTTGTTTAATAACTTGTATTTCATTAAAAGAAGCTTCAACTTCTTTTAAAATAATGGCTTGGGCATTTTTTTTCTTAATATTAATAAATATCAAAAAGCTACTTAATATACTAATAACTACAATAATAATTATAATTTTAATTTTCATTTACTTCCTTCTTTCGACTAATACTTAAGCCATCACCAATTGGTAAAAAAGTGGTTTGATATGTTTCATTATTATTAAGAAAATCAATATACTTTTCAATTTTCAAAACCATGCCTAAAACATTTTTACTAAGTCCTAATTTATCACCATGCACTAAACCATGAAAACTTAGATTATCTGTAATAATAACTCCTTTAGGTTTTAAATTAATCATAAATTTTTCAAAAAATTTAATATTCTGAGCTTTAGCAGCATCAATAAAAATAAGATCAAATTTAGTATTTAAATAAACATCAAAAGCATCGTTTAAAATAATGGTTATTTGCTTAGTTAAATTAAATTTTTCTATATTAAAAACGGCTTTCTCATATCTTTTAATATCACGTTCGATTGTAACTATTTTAATATCATTGCTAACTAAGGCCATCTTAATAGCTGAATAGCCAATTGCACTACCTATTTCTAAAATGTCTTTAATATTATTTTTACCAATATATTCTGTCAAAAAAGCTATTCCTTCTGGTTTTATAATCGGAATATTATTTAACAAGGCATATTTTTCTAATTGCGCTAACATGTTAAATACTTATTAATATTTTGCTGATGTTGTGCATAACTTTCGGCAAAATATGTTTCTAATGATTTTTTATCACATACATCGGCCATAAAATAATAATAATTAGTATTAGCAGGATATAAAGCTGCTTCAATGCTTTTTTCACTTGGCATATTACCAGGACCAATTGGCAACCCTTTATGCAAATAAGTATTATAACCAGACGGATTTGCCATATCCTCATAAGTATATGTTAACTTCCATTTACCGGTTGCATAACCTAGTGTTGCACAACTTTGTAAGAGCATATCATTATTTAGACGATTATAAAAAACACTTGCTATCTTTGCTCGTTCCTTGTCTAAAATAGCTTCATGTTCAATGATACTAGCCATTGTTAAAATTTCATGCACAGTATAATTACTACTACTAATTTTATCTTTATATTTATTTAAAATATTTTCCATTTGATCTAACATTTTAAAAGCAATAACATCAGGCTTAACATCCTTATTAATAAAATAATAAGTAGATGGAAAAAAATATCCCTCCAAAGCATATCTAATATCGGTTTTTTTAACATCTTCAGTTACAAACCAATATTTATTAATAACTTTGTTAATAAATTCATCACTTTCCCAGACATTAATAATATCCTGTTTACTATTATTAGTTACTATTTCAGTATAATCAGCAATTTCATCAAAATGCCATCCTTCCGGAATAGTATAAGTAATCATTTCTAAAGTATACTTAGTACCTTTTTCTAAACAATTAACTAAGGATTTAACATCCATATTAGTATTTAATTTATATAACCCAACCTTCAACTCAGATGGGTTATTTAATTTAATATATAATTTATAAAAAAATGATGATTTAATTAAACCTTTTTTTTCTAAAATCGGTGCAATGGTTGAATATGTATCACCTTTTTTAATTGAAAACTCGATATTTTTATTTTTATTACTAACAGGATTCAAACAACATTTATAAACACTAATAAAACTTAAAAAAATAATTATTAACAACATAAATAATAAAATCATTATATATTTCGATTTATGACGTTTAAATAATATTTTAAAATTATTTTTAAATATCCTCCATTTGCTTTTTTTCATACTATAAGTAACAACTAATCGTTACTTTTCCCCTCCAATACTTCTTTTTGAATTTGATCCAATATTGTTTCTACAATTTTCCATTCCTTGTCTGTCTCAATAGGTGTCAAAATAGGTTCTTCATCATTTGGGTCATATATTGAGGCATATACTCGTGTATTACCATCTTTATCATTAGTATTATCAGTATAAACCATATAATTTTTCATTGTTTCTTCTGATTCAAAGGTGAATAAAACCTCGCAGTCTACCTCGATGCCCTTTTCATTTTTTACTTTAAAAGTAATTTTTTCTTCATTCATTTTCTATTCTTCCTTTCATTTTATCTAAATATGTTTGTAAAATAATATTTGCAGCTAAACTATCAATTTTTTTCTTTCTTTTTTTACGAGAAACGTCGGCTGCTAACATATAAAAAGTTGCCTGTTTTGTTGTAAGTCGTTCATCTTGCATAAATACGTCAACCGCAAATTTTTTTTCTAATAGGTCTTTAAATTCTAAAGTTAAAAGACCTTTTGGTCCAATAGAATTATTCATGTTTTTGGGAAAGCCTAAAATAATTGTTTTAATATTAAATAAATCAATTATTTCTTTTAATGCTATTAATAATTTATCATTATCACTATAGAAAATAGTTTTATAAGTAGAAGCAATCGTTCCTGATTCATCGCTTAGGGAAACGCCGACAGTCTTACTTCCTAAATCAAGCCCTAAATAACGCATGTTTTCGTTATATAATCCTTAACTAAAATATTTAAATTTGAATTTTTATCAAACTTAGTTAACTGATTATACAAGTTTTCATAGTTTATTAAATAACCTACCATTTGATTAATCAGATTATATCCTCTCTTTTTCAAATTAAAAATGCTGTCATTAATTGTTTTAGTAGATATAGGTTGTTCGTTTTGATAAATTTTAATATCTTTCATTAAATCCCTCCACTATTTGACCACCTTCATTTTAGCAAATATTATGTCGTTTGACAATCACTTTCTTTTAAAATTTCATATTCATTTTGAAAATAATCATCGGTCATCCCAGCTATATAATCTATAACTTTTCTTTCGTCAGAATAATTATTCATGTAATCATTGTTCATTTTTGATAAAAAGTAATAACAGATACTTGTCTTTTTATCATTTTTTATATCATATAAATAAACATCAAATAATTTAGTAAACATCTTTCTATATTGTTTTAGTTTAGAAACACTATTAGCTTTATTATAAATATGTTTGATATTAAAATCTTTTAATTTAACAATTGCATTATAAATATTAGTTGACATTTTAATAAATGGTTTATCATAACTATTTTCAACAATATCTAAAATAATATTGTTAATAATATCTCTGTTTGAACTACCTAAGATATTTTTAATATCAGTAGGTAGTTCAACATCTAGTATATTTAATCTAATTGCATCTTCAATATCTCGGCCTAAATAACCAATTATATCACTAATTCTAACTACGCATCCTTCTAAAGTCATTGGTATTAAATGTTTATAATATGCTTTTTTGGAAAAGCAATTATTATAATCATTTAAAAATTCTTCTTTTGTCTTTTTCTTTGGATAATATTCTTTTAATAAAAATTCACCGTTATGACATAAAATACCATCTAATACTTGGACGGTCAAATTATGACCAAGCCCATTATTATCAACTGTCATCATTGTTCTAACACTTTGGGCATTATGAACAAAAAAGCCTGCTTTATGTTCGATACTTAAGGTGTTTAAAATAGCTTCTCCGGCATGACCAAAAGGAACATGGCCAATATCATGACCAAGAGCTATTGCTTCGATTAAATCTTCATTTAAATTAATTGCTCGGCCAATTGTTCGGGCTATCTTACTAACCAATTGTACATGAATAATGCGCTTACTAATATGATCATTTTTAATATTACTAAACACCTGTGTTTTATCAGTATATCTAGCATAGGATAATGAATAAATAACACGATCAATATCCCTAAAATAATTAGGACGCATGTCATTATCTTCATGATTTAACCTAAAGGCATCCTTATCTTTAGAGGCATATTTAGATAAAGCAATTTCATTTTTTAACATATTATTTCTTATTTTTTCCATCAAATCACCACCATAATTATACCATAAAAAAAATAAAAAGCCTAATAGGCTATTTATTTTTCTTATGATTTTTATCCTTTTTAATATACTCTCTTTTTTGTTCATCTGGTACCATTTTTAAATATTCCTTATATATATCATCGTTATTTGATAAACAACATTTATTTTTTTGAATATTTAGCATAGTTAACCCTATTATAAATAAACCAAATTCGTCTAAACTTTTTTTACAATGTTCATAGCTAACTAGTAAATCAATATTTCGAGAAATAGCTTGATAACCATTTTTTCTTAAAGTGCCATATATTTGAATTGTTTTAAATAAATCACAATCATCAACTTCTTTATCAAGCCACATAATCGTCTTAATATGATTACCATAAAATTTCTTAAAATTGCCATTATTATTTTCATTATACATGTTCATTATATGCTCATCAAAAAAAGCATCATCTTTTTTTTTCTTTTCTTTATTTTTAACTTTTAATTGATCATTCGTAATATCATTATATATCGAATTAAATATATCACTTTTAATTTTTTTTATATGTGTTTCAAAATTTAATTTATTATAATTTGTCATCAAATTCCCTTTCTGTTAAGATAGCCTTTATGCGTCTAATCCCCGCTGCACTAGCTTCTTCTTTTTTTATTTTAAAATTACCCAATTCCCTAGTATTATTAACATGAGGGCCACCACAAATTTCTAAGGAAATATCACCTATTTTATAAATAGTAACCATATCACCATATTTATCAATAAACATTGCCTCAGCGCCTATTTTTAATGCTTCTTCTTTAACCATTTCTTGTTTTGTTACAGGAAGTTCTTGATTAATCCATGAATTTACTAAAACTTCTGTTTCTTTTTTTTCTTCTTCGGTCATTTTTCCGTTGTGTGAAAAATCAAAACGTAATCTTTCTGGTGTAATATTACTACCCATTTGATGAACATGATTACCTAAAACTATTTTTAAGGCAGCATTCAATAAGTGGGTTGCGGTATGATATTTAACATCCATGATACTATCACTAGATAATCCACCTTTAAATTTATCTGACGAGCCTCTCCTTGATTTGTTTTGATGTTCTTTAAATTTTAATTTAAAACCTTCAACATCAACATTTAATTTATGTTCTTTGGCTAGTTCTAAAGTAAGTTCGATTGGAAAACCATAAGTATCATATAATTTAAATGCTAATGATGCGTCAATACAATCATTAGATAGTTTCAAAATATTTTTATCAAACTCATGTAGACCTTTTTCTAAGGTTTTAGCAAATTTTTTCTTTTCACTAACTAAAATATTTTTAATTTGAGAAGCGTTTTTGGCAAGTTCAGGATAACTTTTTTTATACTTATCGATAATAATATCAGCTAACACAACATCAAAATCACTATTAATATCAATATTTAATTTCTTGGCATATCTAAGCATTCTTCGTATTAATCGTCTTAAAATATAACCTTGATCAGTATTAGACGGGGTGATTTTAGCATCATCACCACTAATAATAACTATTGATCTAATATGATCAGCTATAATCCGCATTTCATAATAATAATCATCATAAGAAAGGTTTGTGATTTGTTCGATTTTCAAAATAATATCACACCAAATAGATGTTTTATAATTATCATCAACGCCTTCTAAAACAGCTGTTACTCGCTCAACTCCCATACCAGTATCAACATTTTTATTATTAAGGGGTACATAGCTACCATCAATTAAATGATTATATTGCATAAACACATTATTCCAAATTTCTACCCATCTATTATCGGTTGGATCAAATTCTAATGGTGCATGATCGCCCGTAAAATAAAAAATTTCTGTATCTGGTCCACATGGACCAGTGTCACCACCTGACCACCAATTATCTGCCTCACCTAAAAAGGCAATTCTTTTTTCACTAATACCCAGCTTTAACCAGATATTCATTGATGTAATATCTTTTTCAACAAAATCATTTCCTTGAAAAACCGTCACTGCTAATTTTTCAAGGGGAATATCTAAATGTTTAGTTAAAAATTCGAATGACCATTTAATAGCTTCTTCTTTAAAATAATCCCCTAAACTCCAATTACCTAACATTTCAAAAAAAGTATGATGTGTCTTATCACCAATAGCATCAAGATCAGTTAACCGAAAACACTTTTGACAATTAGTCAGCCTTTTGCCAAGTGGATGCTTAGCTCCCACTAAATAAGGCACTAATGGTTGCATACCGGCACTATTAAATAAACAGGTAGGATCATTTTCAGGAATAATCGGAGCACTATTAAGTTTCTTATGTCCTTTACTTATAAAAAAATCAATATATAAATCTTTAATATTCACTTTATCACCTCTACTAACTTACTAACTTTATTTTTAAGTTCAATTAAACTGCCATTATTATTAATTAAAAAATCATAATCATTATAATTATCTAAATCTATTTCTGATTGATGTTTCTTAGCATTATTATCTAAATTATTAGTAAAATTAGAACGAATTACTCTAATTTTAATTACTCTATTATTTATTTTTTCTAGCTTAGTAACTTCATTAACAAATCTAACATCACTTACCGTTAAAACATCAAAAAAATATGAGTAAACTTTTATATCCTCATAAATACGATGAGCAAAAAAATCATTATCAATATTATTCCGAATAATTTCTGTTCCTAATTGTTGTAACAATGCTCGTGGTTTTGTATCATCGGACCCATCCCAATCGGAAATATTTTTTGCATACATCTTAATATAACTACCAAAGGATAAATTTAAAACTTTTTTATCTATTTTTTTGTATTCTTCTTTAATAAAATTAGCAATACTGTCTTTACCATGACGAGCTTTTCCGCTAATCAAAAAAACAATAGGATTTTTATTAATAACCTCCATCAAATTCGCTCCTTACCATTATAATTCAAAAAATTATATTTTTCATCAAAGAAATTAATAATTGCCTTGATGCTTGCAATCAATGGAGTAGAAACAAGCATGCCTATAATACCCCAAAAATAACCAAATACTAACAATCCGATAATAATCGTTACTGGATGAAGTTTAACCGTCTTACTCATAATAACTGGTTGTAAGAAATTACCTTCTAAAAATTGAATTACAACGATTACCACAAGGACTAAAATACCAACTAAAATTCCTTCCGAAAACCCAACAATAACTGCCGGAATTCCACCAATATATGGACCAGCATAAGGAATAATATTAGTAAAGCCACAAAACAATCCAAATAACAAAGGAGCTTTTAAACCAACAAGACTAAAACCTAATGATGTTACAATAAATACTAAACAAGCATCAATTAAAGCTCCAATTACAAATCGTCTAAGAGAAGTGTTAATTTCATTGGCTAGATCACGAGCATCCTTATGCATTCTTTTGGGTAAAACAGTAATAATGGAATCCGTTGCACTATCAAAACTAACTAGTAGATAAAAGCCTATAATTAAGCCTATAACGATGATGCCTATTCCTGAAAAAACCGAGGTAACAAAATTTACTACTAAATCTGGTAATGATGTAGTTAAATTCATACCTATTTCCTCAACCCGGGCAAAAAAATTATGTTGTAATGCTAGGGCATCAAAATTTTTAATATTATCAAGTTTTAAAAATAATTCTGTCGCCCAATCTTTAATAGAACCAAATACTTCGGGAACAATTTTAACAAAATCATTTATTTGTTGTGATAAAACAGGAACAATTGACCAACATACAATGAAAACAATAGCTAAAAAGATAATATAAACTAATGATGCCCCTAAGCCACGTCTAATACCTTTATGTTTTAACCATTTAACTGTTGGATCGAATAACCAGGCAATAAAAATACCAATAAATAAAGGCGATACAATTTTTAAAATGGTCAAAAGAAAGTCAATTGCATTTAACTCTTTTAATACCATAATAACACCATATATACCTAGTAAGATAACTAAAAAATATGTTATTTTCAAAATTCGTTTTGATATAAAAATTACCTCATTAATATTTTTGAAATCAATTTTATCATTATTTTTTTTACCAATCATAATATAGTCTCCTTTTACTGATTATATCATTTTTTATAATATAATGTAAATGATAATAATATAATATATTAATAAAAGCAGGAAATCCTGCTTTTAAATTATTTTAAATCTACTAAAATAACATCCTCGCCAATTTTATTTATTTGCTGCCACTTTATCATTACTTCACTGCCTCTAGTAAATAAAGAAAAAAAACGGCGGTGTTCAACTACTAGGGAACTTAATACTCCTTCGTCATTAATGATAACATCAATAATATTTCCAATTCGCTTACCATCAATAATATTAACGATATCCTTACCTTGTAAATCTGATAAATGCATCTTACCACCTACTATAACAATATTAGCAATTACTTATATTTATGTTCTAATTAATCATTTTTTTGATATTATCTAAGGCACTTTTTTCAAGTCTTGATATTTGGGCCTGACTAATACCAATTTCATTTGCTAATTCCATCTGCGTTTTACCAATTAAATACCGTTGATTTAAAATATATTTTTCTTTATCTTTCAATTTTGTTAAAGCATCATGCAAAGAAATTCTTGTTTCCCATGTATAATTACTATTACTTTTATCTTCTAATTGATCAGCTAAATAAATAGTGTCTCCTCCGTCATTGTAAATCGGTTCAAACATGCTAATTGTATCTCTCATTGAATCAAGTGCATTAGCTACTTCGTATTCTGTTAAATTAAGCTTAGCAGCGATCATTAAAATAGTTGGTTCTTTGCCTAATTCATTTGTTAGTTGTTCTTTTGCTTGAAGTGCCTTATAAGCTATATCCTTGATGCTTCGCGCTATTCTAACACTATTATTATCACGTAAGTAACGTTTTATTTCACCCAAAATCATAGGGCATGCATAAGTACTTAATTTCAAACCATAAGACAAATCAAAATTATCAATTGCTTTTATTAAACCAATAACACCAACTTGAAATAGGTCATCTAAATTGTCGGTTCGATTTGTAAATTTTCTTAAAATGGATAATACTAATTTTAAATTCCCATTTACTAATTCTTCTTTGGCAAGTATATCTCCTTCTTGCATTTTTTTAAATAAAACAAGCATTTCTTCATTCGTTAAAACTTTAATATTCGCAGTATTCACGCCACATATATCTACCTTATGGCGTGCCATATAAAAAACCCCTTTCATATTTATAATGATATGAAAGGAACATATATATACAAAAAAAAATAACATTTGTTATTACTGATTAAAATTAAATATGGTTATAAATTTTTGCCATTTTATAATATCTAATTGCTCAAGAGCTTTTTTGTTAGGATGATAATTAGTTTTAATACTATTGTTAGTTAACCATAAAAATTGTTCATTTACATCGCTTTTTAAATCATCATCAGGGAAAATAGTGGATAATTTTTTTAAATAAACGTAGTTGTCATACTCTTGATTTTCTAAATATGCTAAAGCTTTCCGGTTTATATTTTCCTGATTATAATGACCCGCTATTTTTTTTAGCTTTGTTACAGCACTCTCTAAACAATCAAAACAATTAATATCTATTTTATTTACATTATCCCAATAATTAGCAAATTCTATTTCTTCTACTTCCGAATAGATTACTGATTGATTTACACTATTACCGTTTAATGAATCTAAAATCATTTTAGCAATCACTAAATCACTTGTCTTTAATTTATCTATAATATCTTTAATAACATCATTTTGGCGTTCATTAACAAGTTTTTTTAAATGATGAAGAAAGTCGTTTACATAATCTAATCTTTTATCTTTTTCCATTATTAATCACCTACTTTATATAATTATAGCACATATATAAATTTTTTAAAAGATAATTATTTTTTTTGAGAAAACAATGAACTTCCTAGAAAAATCATTATAATTAGTAATAATATAACAATAATAACATTCAAACTAATTCCTAAATTAATACTTTTTCCAAGTTCAATTGGGTTTATTGTCAAAAAATATATACTGTTTATTAAAGCTGGTATCGACAGTTGCATATTTTTTTCTCACATCCTTTCAATTATTTACAAGGTCAACTAGACCATATAAAAACACACTTAAATGTAGTGTGTTATAAACTAAATAACATTGACTCATTTATATTACTAAAATCATTAAAAAACTAATATTAAATAAAAAACTAACAAAAATATTAACTACTAAATTTTCATATTTAACATAAATATAGGAAAGTATTAATCCTAATGCTATAAACGGTATGATCATAAGTAACGCATTAAAAGATTGGGTTAATATTATGGCATGTAATAGTCCATAAATAACACCACTAGTTATAATGAATAATTTTTTTTGACTAATAGCTTTCCTAAATGCTCCTCTAAAAACAATTTCCTCAACGACAGGGGTAAAGACTAAAATATTAAATAATATCAAACCAGGAAAGGATTTAAATATTATACTAAGATTATTATAATAACTAAGACCAAACATTTGTAAAATACCGGTCATTATTAAAAATATCGATATAATAAATACAAAGTACATAATAACTTTTTGAAAATATTTTTCTTTGAAAAATTGTAAACAATCGTTCCTTAATTGTTTATGAAACAATAAAACAAATAAACATAAAAATAATACACTTATTAAAAATAGAGAAGTACAATTAGTTTTTAAACTAACATCACTGTTAAAATTAAATTGAATTAATATAATCCAACTAAAGTATAGCATTACAATTAAAGTGCTGAACAAAACATTTTTAATATTTTTCATAAGTTTATTTCCCTTTCACATACATATATTATTGTAGCATATATTAACTACCAATTAAACATTTACTATCTTTTTTTAATTGTCCTTGACATAAGATTTTACAAATTACATTAATGGGGCAAATAGTCTTAATACTTTACCAGCAAATCGATCAAATAATTTGTTTTTTTTATATTTATCAATTGTAATTAATTCACAGTGGTTTAATGTTTGTTGATAATCTTTTTCTAAGTCGTTTACTGATTCGTTTTTATACATAAAGGCAGCACATTCATAATGTAAATATAAACTACGATAATCAAAATTAATAGTCCCTACTACGGCTTTATCATCAGCAACAAAATTTTTAGCATGAACAAACCCTGGAGTGTATTCATAGATTTTAACATGGCCTTTAATTAATTCCAAATAGTAACTCTTGGCTAAAACAAATGCTGACCATTTATCAGGAATATGTGGCATAATAATGCAAACATCAACACCACTTTTAGCGGCAGTTATAAGTGCTGTTATCATTTCATTGGTTAGAATCAAATAAGGGGTCATAATATGTACAAATTTTTTAGCGTTATAAATTAAATCAATATAAATATGTTCGGCTACCCGATCATTGTCCAAGGGAATTTCTCCAAATGGCATAATAAAACCTGTACTAGATAATAAAGGTTTACTAACTAAATATTTTTTGTAATCCTCACCATTTTTTTTAATATTCCACATTTGTAAAAACATTAAAGTGAAAGTGTTTACTGCCTCCCCGGTAATCATAATAGCACTGTCTTTAAAATGGCCAAAGCGGGGTTTCGCATTAATATACTCATCGGCTATATTAACACCACCAGTAAAAGCATACAAACCATCAATAACAAGTATTTTACGATGATCACGGTTATTTTGATGAGTCGATAAAGCTGGAATAATTGGGGCAAACATTTTTGCTTTAATCTTTGATAATGCTAGTGTTTTTGGATAATTATATGGTAACAAGGCAATACTACACATACCATCATACATAATTCTAACCTCGACGCCTTCTGAAGCTTTACGTTTTAAAATTTCTAAAATAGTATCCCACATAATTCCATTATCAATAATAAAATATTCCATAAAAATAAATTTTGAAGCTTGTTCTAAACGTTTTTTCATTTCAGCAAATTTATATTCTCCAAGTGAAAAATAAGTAGCCTCCGAGCCTTGATATATAGGATAATTTCTTGTGTTACTAACATATTTAGCAAGATTGTAAACATTCATATCATCTTTTTTTAATAAATCTAAGACATCATTATTTTTTTTAAAATGACCGTTAGTATCATATAAAATTTGATTTAATCGTCTTTTAAGACCTTTGGAAACAAAATCATTTTGAATAAATAAATATAAAAAACCCCCAACTACTGGCAGGGCCAAAATCATAACCATCCAGCTCATTTTAAAGGCTGGATTACCAGGTTTATTGAAAATATAAATAACTAGACTTAAGCTAAGTAAAGTAAAAGATCCAAAAAAGTATTTGCTGTTTTCACCTAGCCATAAAAAACCAATTAGTAAAACAAAAATTTGTATTACTAATAGTAAAATGATTACCATTTTAAAACTAAAAATAAAACCTAAAAAACCTTTTTTCATAAATCACCACTTCTTCTACTATTATATCAAAAACAATGAAAAAAAGAAATCACTTAATAAAAATAATCTATTTTCTAATTAGTTCCTTAAAAGATAAATTAAATTTTTTTATAAATAAAACGAAAAAAAATTATAGAAATGTTTACTTGACAATCAAATAAGGTTTCACTAAAAAATCATCACATAAAATGATGATTTTTTTATTAATTTATTTTATTTTTAAGTCC
>JAVWOV010000010.1:5239-19395 GCA_036636255.1 Bacilli bacterium | reverse complement strand
TTTTCAACAAAAAATAAACTTTTTTTGATTTTTTAACTACAAAACTCGGGTTATAGCATATTTTTATTACTTAAATAAGTATAAATAGTAATATTTGACACAAAATATTAGTTAGAAAGCGAGGTAACTATGAAGGCGACGGGAGTTGTTAGGAGAATAGATGATTTAGGCAGAGTAGTTATTCCTAAAGAGATAAGAAAGGGTTTACGTATAAAAGATGGTGAAAATTTAGAAATTTTTGTTGATGATAAAGAAAATATTATTTTAAAAAAGCATTCCTTAATGAAGAAGATTAGTGATCTAGCGGGTGATTTTGCAGATTCTATTCATATTTTTACGGATAAAAATGTAATTATTACGGATATGGATAATATTATTGCTGTTACTGGAGAATTGAAGAAGGAATATTTAAATAAGCCTATTAGTGAGTCGTTATTTACATCGATTAAAAGAAGAGAAAATATTTTTGAAAAGCACGTTAAAAATATTAGTTTGGTTGATGATAAATTGTTAGATGCTACTTATATAATTAGTACTATTGTTGCTAATGGTGATGCTATTGGGTTGGTTATTATTTTATCAACCGGTGAAGTGGTTGATCTAGTGGATGATAAGATAGCTCGAATAACTTCGAAATTTTTATCTAAATATCTTGAAGAATAGAATAAAGTATGATATACTTTTGTTATTAAAGATGGTGAAAGAAAGAAAAATACGCTTTTCTTTATAGAGAGTTTGTGATTGGTGAAAGCAAATAGGAAGAAAGTATTTTAAATGGTTCTGGAGTTTGCCTATATTTATAGGTCGTGGGAATTTGCGTTAAAGGAAGAGATATAATTTTATTGTAAATTAAGGTGGTACCACGTCAATCACGTCCTTATATAGGGGGTGATTTTTGTTTGGAGGTGTTGTATGCAAAAATTCGAAAAAATTAGTTTTAAACAATTTTGTAAAGATGTTGTGAAAGATTTTTCATTGTACGGTGAATATAATTTGCCTATGAGGAGTACTATTAATAGTGCGGGATATGATTTTTTTTCCCTCGTTGATTTTGATTTGTTACCGGGCGAGGTTAAGAAAATTCCATTAGGTGTAAAAGTAAAAATGGATAGTAATGTATTTTTAATGTTGGTTGTTAGAAGTAGTATGGGATTTAAGTATAATGTTCGTCTATGTAATCAAGTGGGTATTATTGATAGTGATTATTATGATAATGTTTCTAATGAGGGACATATATGGATTGCGTTACAAAATGAAGGCAATGATATATTTAAAGTTGTTAAAGGTAATAAAATAGTTCAGGGAATTTTTTTGCCGTTTCTTATTGCTGATGATGTTAATAGCGTTAAACGCAGTGGAGGAATTGGTAGTACGGATGAAGGAGTAGAATTGATATGAAAAAAAAGTTTTATATTTCAACAGCTATAGCGTATACGTCAGGTAAGCCACATATTGGTAATACGTATGAGATTGTTTTAGCTGATGCTATAGCACGTTATAAGCGTTTAGCGGGTTTTGATGTTTATTTTCAAACAGGAACAGATGAGCATGGTCAAAAAATCGAACAATATGCACTGCTTGAAGGAAAAGATCCACAAGCTTTTGTTGATGAGGTTTCTTTGGAAGTAAGACGTATTTGGGATGTTATGAATACTAGTTATGATAAGTTTGTGCGAACAACTAATCCTTCGCATGTAGAGAAAGTAACAAGAATTTTTAAAAAATTATATGAACAAGGGGATATTTATAAAGGTAATTATGAAGGTTTATATTGTATTCCTTGTGAGTCTTTTTATACTGATGGTCAATTGATTGATGGTAAGTGTCCAGATTGTGGCAGAGATGTTGTTGTTACTAAAGAAGAAGCATATTTTTTAAAATTATCCAAATATTCTAAGTGGTTAGAAGAATATATTGATGGACATCCTGATTTTATTTCACCGGTAGCGCGAAAAAACGAAATAATGAATAACTTTATAAAGCCAGGCTTACATGATCTTTGTGTATCAAGGACATCATTCAAATGGGGAGTACCAGTTGATTTTGATTCGGGTCATATTGTTTATGTATGGCTTGATGCATTGAGTAATTATATTACTTTTATTGGTTATGATGTTGATGGTGTAACGGATGAGTTTTCGAATTATTGGCCGGCGGACGTTCATTTGATTGGTAAAGATATTTTACGGTTTCATACAATTTATTGGCCGATTATTTTACATGCTTTGGGTTTAGAACAACCGAAGAAAATATTTGGTCATCCATGGATTTTATTTGGTGATGATAAAATGAGCAAGTCAAAAGGTAATATTATTTATGCGGATGATTTAGTTAATTTATTTGGTGTTGATGCTGTTCGTTATTATGTTTTACATGAAATTCCTTATAGTAGTGATGGTATTATTACATATGATTTATTGATTGAAAGATTTAATGCTGATTTGGCCAATACGCTTGGTAATTTGGTTAATAGAACCATTAGTATGGTTAATAAATATTTTTCTTTAGAAGTTATAGCTCCTACTGTTTTTAATGATATTGATTTTGAAGTTATTGCGGTTGTTAAAGAAGCTAGGATTAAGGTAGCTAGTAAAATTGATGATCTTAAGATAGCTGATGCTATTGATGATGTGTTTAATATTTTTAGAAGATGTAATAAATATATTGATGAGACTACACCATGGATTTTGGCGGCTGATGAAAATAAAAAGGATAGATTAGTAACAGTGATGTATACTCTTTTAGAGGCAATAAGACAGGGTGCTGTTTTATTACAAGCTTTTTTACCGGCTACAGCAGATGAAATTTTTCATCAATTAAATACAGAAAATCGTTTTATGGATTCTTTGGATGATTTTAATGGCTTAGATATTGGTATTAAATTAAATGCACCTGCGCCCCTTTTTGAGCGAATTAAAAAGGATGAAAAGTTAACTGAAATTAAAAATTATTATAATTTGTAAATAAAAGTGTAAAATGTTGTAAATTGTCGAGTGCTTTTTTAAAAAAGGGTTTGAAAAATTGTTGTGATAATGTTATATTGGTAATGTAGTAATAGCAAGGAGCTTTTTATGACTACTGATGGAAAAGATAAGCGGTATGTTATTATGACGTGTGCTGTATTACTTGCTTTAATTCTTGGAAGTTTGTTTGTTAGTTTTAATTTTATTGATTTAGGGTATGTTATTATTTTAATATTTTATATTATTAGATACTTTTATATCAAAAGATAAGAAAATTATATCGTTGTGTGATATAATTTTTTTGGAGGTTATTTATGTTGATTGATACACATTGTCATTTGAGTAAAAATTATTATACTGATATTGCTGCTGTTGTTGCCGCTATGAATGGTATTATTATTGTAAGTGGGGTTAATGATGAAACTAACAGGGAAGTAATGGAACTTGTTAGTTCATTTGATAATGTTTATGGTACGCTTGGAATACATCCTACGGAAATGGATAAGTTAACCGATTATAGTTTGAAGTTTATTGAAGATAATTTAGAAAATGCTAAGATAGTAGCTATTGGTGAGATAGGACTTGATTATCGTTATATTAGCGATAATAAAGGTTTACAGCAGGATTTATTTATTAAACAAATTAATTTGGCAAATAGATATAATAAGCCGATTGTTATTCATAATCGGGAGGCTACTTTAGATGTTTATGAAATTTTAAAAAAGTTTAGTAAAACAAAGAAATTATTACATTGTTATAGTTCTAGTTTAGAGATGGCTTATGAGTTTGTTTCACTTGGTGTCATGTTTGGTATTGGTGGCTCTGTTACTTTTAAAAATGCTAAAAAATTAATTAGAGTTGTTAGGGGAATTGATTTGAAATATTTGTTGTTGGAAACGGATAGTCCTTATATGACGCCTTCTATTTTTAAGGGGAAGCAAAATGAACCGTGTAATGTTAAATATGTAGCGAATACTATTGCGGAGATTAAAGGCATTCCTATAGATTGTGTTGTTAATACAACAAGTAGGAATGCTATTGATTTTTTTGATATATTAGGGAGATGATGTTATGTATTCACCTAAATTAATGAAAGAAAGTTTTGTTAAAAATAATTTTTCTTTTAAAAAAAAGTTTGGTCAAAATTTTATTGTTGATGAAAATATTATTAATAATATTGTTAGTAAGGCAAATATTTTAACTGATTCTTTGATTATTGAAATAGGACCGGGAGCTGGTTCTCTAACTAATAAGTTACGGACTGTTGCGAAGCAGGTAATATGTTATGAGATTGATGTTAGTTTAAAACCTTTTTTGGAAAACATTGGTGCTAATGTAGAAGTTATTTTTGCTGATTTTTTGAATTGTGATGTTATTAATGATGTTAAAAAATATAGTTATAGTTATTTATATGTTATTGCTAATTTACCTTACTATATTACAACACCGATTATAATGAAAATTATTTCGGCTAATTTAATGGTTGATAAGATTGTTATAATGGTGCAAAAGGAAGTAGGAAATCGTTTTAAGGCACTGCCGGGGTCAAAGGATTATAATTCTTTGTCGGTTTTTCTAAATTATTACTTTGATGTTAAGAAAGTGATGGATGTTAGTAGAAATGTTTTTATGCCAAAGCCTAATGTTGATAGTATTGTTATTTCTTTGTCTAAAAAAGATCAGGTTGTGGTTAGTGATGAAATCTTATTTTTTAAGGTGATCAGAGATAGTTTTAAACAAAAAAGGAAGATGTTACGAAATAATTTACAAGAATATGACTTAGATATTGTTTTTGCTGTTTTAAATAAGCATGGTTTTGATAAAAATGTTAGGGCGGAGCAATTATCTTTGGCTGTGTTTGTTGATATCGCAAATAATTTAAAAAAACATTATTAATTTGATATTTTTTGTAAAAACATCAAATTTTTTTCATATAAACTATTATGGATATAATTACTAAATTACTTTGGATTGTGGCTACTTCGATGATTTTATTTGTGGGAAGTTATTTGACTGTTCAATTAAAGTTTGTTCAATTTCGGTTTTTAAAAATGTTTAAATGTGTTTTTTTTAATGGTGGTGGTGTGAGTCCACTTCCTTCATTAATGTTAACTTTAGGAGGGCGTATTGGGGTTGGTAGTGTAGCGGGGGTGGCGCTTGCTTTATATCTAGGTGGTCCGGGTGCTATTTTTTGGATGATTGTTATTTCTTTTATTGTTTCTTCAATTACTTTTGGGGAAACGGTACTGGGTATGAAGTATCATGAGGCGGTTGATGATAGTTATAGTGGTGGTACGCCATATTATATTAAGAAAGGGTTGAAAAAACCTTTTTTAGGAATTTGTTATGCTTGTTTAGTAATTGTTAGTTATATTGGGGGGTTTTTAGGTATTCAGGCTAATACGATTACTAAAGCGTTAAATGAAGTGATTAATATTTCTCCTTTGATTGTTGGTTTTTTTGTTTGTTTTATTTCGGTTGTTATTATTTTTGGAGGTCTTAAAAAAATTACGATGGTTATTAATAAAATTGTACCTTTTATGTTGGGAATATATTTGTTATTTGGTATTTACGTATTTGTTACACAATTTGCTTTGATGCCAGATATTTGTTATAAAATTGTGTCGTCAGCATTTTGCTTTGATTCTATTATGGGTGGATTTATATCTAGTTTTATAGTTGGTATTCAGCGGGGTATTTTTTCTAATGAGGGTGGTCTGGGGACAGGGAGTCTAGCGTCGTCAACTAGTGGTTGTTCTTTGGTTGTTAATGGTTATGTGCAGATGTTTGGTATTTATGTTACAATGTTTGTTTGTGTGGCTACGGCTATTATAATTATGAGTTTTGATGGTGGTGTTTTTTTAGCTAATGATGTTAATGGAATTGAAATTATTGTTAAAGCTTTTTACTTTCATATGTCATGGTTTGGTTATATTGTTATTATTACTTGTCTTATTTTATTTTGTTTTTCGACGGTTTTGACGGGTTATTATTATGGTGAATCTTGTTGTAATTTTTTATTTAAACGTTTTAAAGGAAAAATAATTTTGTTTTTAAAAATTGTTACGGTTGTTGTGTTGTTTTGTGGTTGTGTTGTTTCTTCTTCTAAGTTGTGGGGGGTTATTGACTTTTTAGTTGGTATTCTTTGTATTATTAATGTTTATGCTATTTATGCGTTAAAAGATGAAATTAAGCGGGAATGTGTTGATTATGATAAGAAAAAATGTTAAAATTAAGGCGAGGTAGTTTATTATGATTAATAAAAAATGGGATGATGTTTTATGCTTGGAGTTTGACAAAGCTTATTTTAGGAATTTGGTTGCTGTTGTTAAAAAATCTTATGAAAACGATATTGTTTATCCGGCATATAATGATATTTTTAAAGCATTAAAGGAAACGGATTATGATGAAGTTAAGGTTGTTATATTAGGCCAGGATCCTTATCATGGTGAGGGGGAAGCGCATGGACTTTGTTTTTCAGTTTTAGATGGAGTTACTTGTCCACCTTCTTTAAAAAACATTTTGAAGGAACTTTATAATGATATAGGGATAATGAAAAAAAGTACGGATTTGACTTGTTGGGCGAAACAAGGAGTTTTACTTTTAAATTGTATTATGACAGTGGTTAAGAATAAGCCGCTTGCGCATAAGAACATTGGTTTTGAAATTTTCACAGATCGAATTATTTCTTTATTAAATGAGCGTTCTAAACCGATTGTTTTTATTTTATGGGGTAATTATGCGAAAAGTAAAGAGTTGTTAATTACAAATAAGTGTCATTTTATTATAACTAGTTCGCATCCTTCACCTTTTTCGGCTCATAGGGGATTTTTGGGAAGTAAACCTTTTTCTAGAACAAATGATTTTTTGGCAAAAAAAAATATAGAAAAAATAAAGTGGTGAAATATGGAAAGTGTATTTAAGTATTTAAATGATTTATTGTGTGATGATGATTACGTTGTTGTGGGTGTTTCGGGAGGCCCTGATTCGATGGCTCTTTTGCACGTTTTAAGTCAGTTTAATTGTCATGTTATTTGTGCTCATGTTAATCATTTGATGAGGCCGGAGAGTGAAGCAGAGGCTCTTTTTGTTAAAAATTATTGTTATTTAAATAATATTGTTTTTGAAGAATCGGTTATTAATAATTACACGGATATTAATTTTCATCAGGAAGCTCGTGATTTTCGCTATGATTTTTTTATGTCATTGGTTAATAAATATGGTGCTAAGTATTTGATGACTGCTCATCATGGTGATGATTTAATAGAGACAATTTTAATGCGTATTGTACGAGGATCGAGTTTAAAGGGATATGGTGGTTTTAGTCGAGTTTATCAACGTGGTGATTGCTTGATTGTTAAACCTTTTATTACCGTTACAAAGGAGAATATTTTAAATTATAATAAGGAACATGAGATAAAGTTTGTTAATGATTTGTCAAATTTAAAGGATGTTTATACTAGAAATCGTTATCGTTTGAAGGTTATACCTTTTTTAAAGTTAGAAGATAAGAATGTAGTTAGTAAGTTTTATCAATTTAGTGAGAAATTGTTGGCATGTAATGATTATGTTATGGGAGTTGCTTTGTCTTTGTTAGATTTGTGCTATAATGATTATTTGGATATTGATATTTTTAAAAAAAACGATTGCTTTTTACAGGATAAGATTATTTTTTTGTTGCTTGCTAAGGTTTATGGTAATAATATTTCGTTAGTTAGTTCGGTTCACGTTTCACTGATTATGGATTTAATTAATTCCTCTAAGGTTAATGCTTTTATTTATTTACCGGATGGAGTGAAAGCAGTTAAGTCATATAATCGACTTAATTTTGATAGAAAAGACATAGTTAATGATAATTATGAATTTGAATTTTCTTTGTTTGTTAATTTACCGAATGGAAGAAATATAAAAGTTGTTGATGAGGCTTTAGATGATGATAACTTTGTTTGTCGGTTGAATAAGAATTGTTTACCGTTGATTGTTAGAAATCGATTTGATGGTTTAAAAATGGAAGTTAAGGGCCTTAATGGTCATAAAAAAGTTAATGATATTTTTATTGATGCGAAGATTTCTTTATGGGAGCGCAATATTTTTCCGATTGTTATGGATAGACATGGTAATGTTGTTTGGTTACCGGGTTTAAAAAAATCGAAATTTTGTAAAACAAAAAACGAAAAGTATGATATAATACTTAGGTATTATTAAGGAGGAAGAATTTTATGAATAAAAAAAATATTAAAAAAAGTTTGTTACCGTATGTGTTTTTGTTTTTGATTATTATTTCCATTATGTATTTTGTTAGTACTACTAATAAGAATGTGAATATGATTACTTATGATAAGTTTATGGCACTTGCTTTAAAGGATGATGTGAAGAATATTACGATTACGCCTAAGAGTCGTGCAGGTATTTACGAGATTACAGGAGCATTAAAGGATTATAAAAAAGATGAGAGTTTTTTCTTTAGGGTTCCTTTACAAACGGAAACGATTGCAAAAATTTATAATGTTAATAGTAAACATAATTTTAAAGTAGAAACGGTTAACGATCCTAGTTCTAGTACGTTTTTATTATTTTTAGTTAATGTTTTACCAATGGTGTTATTAATTGGTTTGGCTTTTTGGTTTATTACTAAACAAATGGGTGGGGCTAATAAGTCAATGGATTTTGGTAAGAGTCGTGCTCGTTTGAGTGAAGATGGTGGCAAGATGAAGTTTACGGATGTGGCTGGTTTGGTTGAGGAAAAGGAAGAGGTTGCGGAATTAATTGATTTTCTTAAGAATCCGAAGAAATTTCAAAAGATGGGAGCGCGTATTCCTAAGGGTGTTTTGTTAGTTGGTCCACCGGGTACGGGTAAGACTTTATTAGCAAGAGCAGTAGCAGGTGAGGCTAATGTACCATTTTATTATATAAGTGGTTCTGATTTTGTTGAACTTTTTGTAGGCGTTGGGGCTAGTCGGGTTAGAGATATGTTTAAACAGGCTAAGCATAATGCTCCGTGTTTGATTTTTATTGATGAAATTGATGCTGTTGGTCGTCAAAGAGGAGCTGGTCTTGGTGGTGGTCATGATGAACGTGAGCAAACTTTGAATCAGTTGTTAACAGAAATGGATGGTTTTGGTTCAAATGAGGGAATTATTGTGATTGCAGCGACCAATCGCCCAGATGTTTTAGATCCTGCTTTATTACGCCCTGGTCGTTTTGATCGCCAGGTTACAGTTAATTTACCTGATATTAGGGGTCGTGAGGAAATTTTAGCAGTTCATGCAAAAGGTAAGACGTTTGCTAAAAATGTTAAGTTAAAACATATTGCTAAAAGAACGGTTGGTTTTAGTGGAGCCGATTTGGAAAATTTATTGAACGAGTCTGCTTTATTAACGGTTAGAAGAAATAAAAATGCTATTACGATGTCGGAGATAGATGAGGCACATGATCGTGTTTTAATGGGACCGGCTAAGGTTACGAAAAAGTATAGTGAACATGAGAAAAAGGTTGTTGCTTATCACGAGGCTGGTCATGCAGTTGTTGGTATTAAGTTAGAAGGCGCTAATGAGGTTCAAAAGATTACGATTATTCCTCGTGGTTCAGCCGGCGGTTATAATTTAATGTTGCCGAAAGAGGAAACTATGTTATCTACTAAAAAAGAATTATTAGAGACAATTAGTGGGTTGCTTGGTGGCCGTGTAGCAGAAGAGTTAGTTTTTAAAGAAGTAACAACTGGTGCGCATAATGATTTTGAGAAAGCCACAAAAATTGCTCGAGCTATGGTTACGGAATATGGAATGAGTGATTTAGGTCCGGTTCAATATGAACATCAAGAGTCTAGTGTTTTCTTGGGTCGTGATTATAATAAGAGTCGCAATTTTTCTGGTCAAGTTGCTTTTGAAATTGATCAAGAACAACGAAAGATTATTCATGAGTGCTATGAGCGTACGCAAAAAATTGTTAAGAATAATTTACCTTTACTTGATTTAATTGCTTCTTCATTAATTGAACATGAGATTTTAACTAAAGAACAAATTGATTATTTGGTAACAAATGGTTGTATGCCGGATGTGGATAATGAGATTGATCAAAGTGATTTTAAAGATGTTTCTTTTAGTGATTTATCTTTAACTGAGCTTAAAGTAATGGCTAAAGAAAAAGGTATTAAAGGTTATTCGAAATTGAATAAAGATGAGATTATTAAGGAACTTGAAAAATAGTTCTTTTTAATTGAATTTTTTGTTATTATTTGTTATTCTTATTATAAGAAAGTTGGTAAATGATGAAATGTAGTTTTAAATAACAAGAAAAAGGGTTTTATTTTAATGTTATGAAATTATCTAAAAGCTAATATCTGAATCAAGAAAAGAAAAAAAGAATAATAAAACATGAAAGAATATATTTAAAAAGACTGATTAGAGTCAATTGAAATGGCAAAAACTTTAATTTTTGTCTTTTGTTTTTTAGAAATTTTAAAGATTTATTTAATTTCTTTTTATCAAACAATGGACTTAGTTAGCTTTTTTTGATAAAATATATATATATTAGAAGATGGTGAAAAAATGGGAAAGATTATTTCTTTGGTTAATCAAAAAGGCGGTGTTGGTAAGACAACAACTAGTATAAATTTAGCTGCTTGTTTGGGAGCTTTAAATAAAAAGGTTTTACTTATTGATTTAGATCCTCAGGGTAATACGACAACGGGGGTTGGAATAAATAAGGCCGATGTTAAGAAGAGTGTTTATGATTTATTAATTGATAATGCTACTTTAAAAGAAGCGATGGTTAAGACAAAGTTTAAGCAGTTATATGTTTTACCGGCGACTATTAATTTAGCGGGCATTGATATTGAATTAATGGAAAAAAGCAGGTCGGAAGTTGGTTTTATTAAGGGTGATCAATTGAAAAAAAATTTAGATGTTGCTAAGGATATGTTTGATTATATTATTATTGATTGTCCACCTTCTTTGGGTATTTTAACAATTAATGCTTTAACAGCAACAGATACGGTTATTATTCCTGTTCAGTGCGAATTTTTTGCTTTGGAGGGGATTATGCAGTTATTAAATACTATTATGATGGCTCAGAAGACTTTAAATCCAACTTTAGGTATTGAGGGCGTTTTATTAACGATGCTTGATAATCGAACTAATTTAGGACTAGAGGTGGTTGAGGATATTAAGAGTTATTTTAAGGAAAGTGTTTATGATACAATTATTCCTCGGTTGGTTAAGCTGGCTGAAGCACCTTCACATCGTAAGCCAATTATTTATTATGAGGCGAAGAGTCGGGGAACGGAGGCTTATTTGAATTTAGCAAGAGAGGTGATTTTAAGAAATGGAAAATAAAAAAAGAGCTCTTGGTTTAGGTCTTGAACAGTTATTTAATAATGAGAATTTGGATGTTGATAGTATTGAAAGACATATTTATGATAATGTTTCTAATGAAGAAATTATGATGCTTCCTTTGACGGATTTACGTCCTAATCCTTATCAACCTCGGGTTGTTTTTGATGATGATTTGTTAAATGAATTAGCTCTTTCTATTAAGGAATATGGGGTTATTCAACCTATTATTGTCAAAAAAAGTATTAAGGGTTATGAGATTATTGCTGGTGAGCGTAGAGTAAGGGCTAGTAGATTGGCTGGTTTGACTAACGTTCCAGCTATTATTAGACCTTTTACGGATGGACAGATGATGGAAATTGCTTTGCTTGAAAATTTACAACGAGCTGATTTAAGTGCTATTGAGGAAGCTAATGCTTATAAGTGTTTACTTGATAAGCTTGATATTACACAAGAGGAGCTTAGTAAAAAAGTAGGTAAAAGTAGAAGTCATATTACTAATCTTTTAGGCTTGTTAAGGTTACCAATAGAGGTACAAGATTTAATTAATAACAATAAAATTTCGATGGGTCATGCACGTGCTTTATCAAAACTTGATGATAATGAGCAGATTAAAGAAATGGCTAAAAAAATTGTTGATAATAAGTTAGGTGTTAGGGATATTGAAAACAAGACTGCGTCTGATGAGTTTGTTAAAAAAATTAAAATAGCTAGACGGGTAAATAATGAATATAAGTATGTTGAGGATTTATTACGGGATAAATTTGATACAAAAGTTAGTATTAATGACAAAAAAATCGCTATTAGTTTTACTAGTGTAGCTGATTTGAATCGTATTTTGGAAATTATTGATATAAAGGAGTGATTTGATGCATTTTTGGAATTATCTTTTAATCAAAGAAGTTATTGGTCCTATTTGTGTTATAATAGGGACTATTGTTTTATATAAAATTTTAAAACAAATTATTACTAAGGCTTTTAAATTACAAAAAAAACATTTAGGTTCAAAACTTATTGATCGTCGTCGTCAGATTACTTTATGTAATTTGACTATTAATGTAATGAAGTATATTCTTTTTATTGTTGCAATTGTTATTATTTTAGGTATTTTTGGTGTTAATACAACAGCTATTGCAGCTTCTTTGGGAGCAGTCGGTGTTGTACTTGGTTTGGCTTTTCAAGACGTTTTGAAGGATTTTATTGCAGGTTTTACGATTATGCTTGAAAATCAATATACGGTTGGTGATATTGTAACAATTGGAACTTTTAAAGGGGAAGTTATTAGTCTTAGTTTGAAAACAACAAGGGTTAAGGCTTATACGGGCGAGGTTAATATTGTTGCTAATAGAAATGTTATTGATATTGTTAATCATAGTATTGAAGATTCTCTTGCTATTGTTGATATTTCTATTGCATATAATGAGAATATTGATAGGGTTGAAAATATTTTAACAAATTTATTTAAGAGATTAGTTAAAGAAATTGATTTGTTAACAGGTGCTATTAGTATTGATGGAGTTAATTGTTTAGGTCCTATTTCGGTTGATATTAGGATCACGGCGCCGTGCAAGGCGATGGAGCATGTAATTGTGCAACGAATTTTGTTAAAAGAAATTAAGGAAGAACTTGATAAAAATAACATTACTAAACCTTTTCCGCAAGTGGTATTTCGTAATGAATAAGGATTATCAATTAAATAGTGTGGTTATTATGAAAAAGTCTCATCCTTGTGGTTTTAATGAATGGTTGATTACGCGGGTAGGAGCAGATATTAAAATTAAATGTCTTAATTGCGGGCGAGCTATTATGTTATCTAGAGTAGATTTTAATAAAAAGCTTAAAAAGGTAGTTAGTTTTTAAATTGTTGGAGGGAAATATGAAAAAAAGGAAAAAAGCCAAAGTTTTATTTGGACCGATTGTAACGATTCTGATTTTAACTTTTTTGATTATGATTGCTAGTTTTGTTTTATCAATAGTTGGAATGGAAAGTGATAAAACAGTTATTAATAATGGTCAGTTGGAAACTGATTTGGTGACGGTTAATAATATTTTTTCAAGCGAGGGTTTGGAATATTTAGCAAGTGGTATTATTACTAATTTCATGATGTTTGAACCACTTGTTTTGTTAATCCTTGCCCTTATTGCAGTTGGTATAGGGGAGGCAAGTGGTTTATTTAAGGCTTCATTTAATGTTTTCAAAAAAATTAATCCTAATTTACTTACTTTTTTTGTTTTTTTGCTGGGTGTTATTGCTTCGGTGATTGGTGAATATAGTTATATTATTTTATTGCCGTTGATAGGGGTTTTATATAAGACACTTGGTCGGAATGCTATTTTAGGTATTTTAACAGTGTTTTTGGGAATTACTTTAGGTTATGGAACGGGGTTTATTTTTAGTTATGATGATTATTTATTGGGTGTTTTGACGACTGATGCGGCACGTTTATCAGTTGATAAGGAATATATTTTCGGATTATTTTCTAACATTTATATTATGATTGCTAGTACTATTATTATTAGTATTGCAGGTAGTGGGGCCATTATAAAATTTTTAGCACCTAAATTTAAAAAACCGGATATAATTTCAGATGATTTGGTTATTTCTAAGAAGGCTTTATTGATAAGCCGAATTGCATTAGGATTTATGATTTTATTTGTTTTATATATGATTATTCCTGGTATTAAGGGATCTGGTTTATTTTTAGGAGATGGACAAAGATATATTGAACGTCTTTTTGGTAATGATGCTCCTTTTCATTACGGAATTATTTATGTATTTTTAATTATTATGATGGTTTGTGGTTTTATTTATGGTTATGTTTCTAAAAATATTAAAGATACGAATGGTTATAGTTTGGGTTTG
>JAVWOV010000010.1:0-5229 GCA_036636255.1 Bacilli bacterium | reverse complement strand
CAAAGAATTTTGAAAATTTAGGTTATGTTTTTGTTTTAATGTTTTTTGCGGCACAAATGATGGCTATTTTAAATTGGACTAATTTAAGTGAGGTTATCGGGGCTCAGATAATTGAATGGCTTAGCATGGTTGAATTATCCGGAATGCTTTTAATTGTTGTATTGTTTGTGGCTATTATTGTTATAGGCTTTTTGATTCCTGATACTTTAACTAAATGGATGCTGGCGTCCCCTATTTTGGTTCCATTATTTATGCGAGCTAATATTAATCCGGATTTTACTCAATTTATTTTTCGAGTTGCGGATGGTATTGGAAAGTCAATTACACCTTTTTTTGTTTATTTTTTAATTATGTTAGCCTTTATGGAAAAGTATAATTATAATTCAGAAAATAAGATTACGGTGCGAGGTACGATGAAACTTATTATGCCGGTAGTTATTACGGTTACTTGTGTTTGGTTGGTTATTCTTTTGTGCTGGTATTTAATTGGTTTACCAATTGGTATTGGTAGTGCAGCAACTTTATAAAAGAAAGGGCTAAAATTAAAAAAATTAGTTTTATGGTGAATTATGGGATTGACGGCAGGTATTGTTGGATTACCAAATGTTGGCAAATCTACTTTGTTTAATTCGATTACGAAGCAAAATATTTTGATTGCTAATTATCCGTTTGCAACGATTGAACAAAATGTCGGGGTGGTTGTTGTGCCTGATAAACGTCTTGAGTTTTTAAATGATTTATATATTCCAAAGCGACTTATAGGCGCTAGTTTTGAGTTTACCGACATTGCAGGATTAGTTGAAGGAGCTTCTAAAGGGGAAGGTTTGGGTAATAAATTTTTAGCTCATATTAGGGAAGTTGATGCAATTTGTGAGGTTGTTCGCTGTTTTGATAATGATGATATTATTCACGTTTTAGATGGGGTTGATCCACTTAGGGATGTTTCAATAATTGATATTGAGTTAATGCTTGCTGATTTAGAGGTTGTGCAATCAAGACTTCAACGAATTGGTAAGAAGAAAATGACGGCAGAAATTAATGATGAAGTGATGTTACTTACTAAGATATGTAAGGGACTTGAACAAAATATTCCTTTGCGCAAAATGGTGTTTGATGAAAAAGAGATATTGATTTTAAAACCTTTTAATTTTCTTACTTTTAAACCGATTATTTTTATTGCTAATGTTAGTGAAGATGATGTATTTTCTGATAATAATGTCCATGTTAAAGTTTTACAGGAATATGCTTTAAAGGAACATACTTTGGTTATTGTACTTTGTGCAAAGATGGAAGCTGATTTAGTTGATTTATCTATGGACGAAAAAAAACTTTTTTTAAGTGATTTGGGTATTGCTTCTAGTGGATTAGAACAGTTAATTAAGGCTACTTATGATTTGTTGGGATTGGCTACTTATTTTACAGTTGGTAGTGATGAAGTTCGTGCTTGGACTTTTAAAAAAGGTATGAAAGCACCAGATTGTGCAGGTATTATCCATACTGATTTTAAAAAAGGTTTTATTAAAGCTGAGGTAATGAGTTATGATGATTTATTATTGTTTAAGGATGGGAAAAATGTTAAATTAAATGGTAAAATGCGGTTAGAGGGTAAGGATTATATTATGAAAGATGGCGATATTTGTAATTTTCGTTTTAATGTTTAATATTTTACTTCTTTTAACCATATTATATAATTAATAGTTATTGTTTGGCAAAATGCTTTACAATAAGGGGTAATTCTGTTATAATTTTAAACGAGTATTTAATTACTCCTTGCTTCTGTTAGAAGCCAAAAGACCATGAGGAGGTGTAGAAAGTGAAAAAGTATGAAATTATGTTTATTGTTAAAGCTACTTTATCGGAAGAAGATATTAAAAAAGTGGTTGTTACCTTTAAAGATATTTTAACTAAAAATGGCGCTAAAATAGTTAGTTTTAAGGAAACTGGTCAAAGAGAGTTAGCTTATGAAATTAAAAAGTGTAAAGCTGGTTACTATTTTGTGGCGGTGATTGAAACAGAAAATGATCAAGCTATTAAAGAATTTGATCGTCTTGCTTTAATTAATAAAGAAATTCTTCGTCATTTAATTACGAAGATTGAAGATTAGAAAAGAGGTTAATAATGAATAAGGTTACATTGATTGGAAGATTAACTTCTAAACCAGAATTGAAACAAACTGGAACAAATGTATCATTTACTAGATTTTCTTTAGCGGTTAATAGAAATTTTAATAATGCGCAGGGACAACGGGAAGTTGATTTTATCAATATTGTTGTTTGGCGTAAGCAAGCAGAAAATGTTTGTAATTATTTAGATAAAGGTAGTTTAGTAGGAATTGATGGAAGAATTCAAACCGGTAGTTATAATGATAAGGATGGTAATAAAAGATACACGACGGATGTGGTAGCTGATAATGTAGAATTTTTACAAAGTAAGTCACAAGGACAGGCAAAAAGTGTTGATTTTAAAGAACCTTCGCCGTATGATTATCAAACGACAAAACAAGAAGAAGGACAAAGTGATCCTTTTGCTGATTTTGGGGATAATGTATCAATTGATGACAATTTTTTAGATTAGAGGAGGAGAACAATGGCTGATTATTATAGAAAAAAGAAAAAAATCTGTCAAATGTGTGCTGGTAAAAGTGTAGACTATAAGGACGCAGATATAGTTAGAAAATATATTAGTGGTGATAAAGGTAAGATATTGCCAAGAAGAATTAGTGGCGCTTGTGCTAAACATCAAAGATATATTGCTAACCAAGTTAAAAAAGCAAGATTTATGGCTTTAATACCATTTGTTAAATAAGAAAACAAAAAATTAATTTTTTTGATTTTTTTTTTTTTGAATTTTATTTATTAGAAATTTAAATAGCTCTTCGCGTTGTATATCTTTTAAAACAATGCTGTTAGATCGATAATGAGTATATTTACTTTTAAATCATTTAATAATTTATAAAATGATTTAAAAAAGTAAGCATCTTTATAATAAGCGAATAGCAAAATATATTTCTAATATAAACCGATTTTACTTTTGCATTCAACAATTTTAAGAAAAATGTTATAAAATGTTCTTAAAGTGCTTGCATCTCATATAATAATTGTGTATAATTATGGATGTGTGACGTGCGTTGATGTGTAAGGTTGTCGATACACCAGGTTAAGTTGTTATACAACTTAAAATGTTTATTGGGTTTTTACACGGAGCAAGTCTATACTCGATATAGGCGAAGGGAGGAAAATTAATGACTAATAAGAAAGTTCGAATTAAACTAAAGGCTTTTGAACATAAGAGTTTAGATAACGCTTGTGTAAAAATTGTACAAGTGGTTAAAAGAACGGGAGGGGAAGTGGTTGGACCAATTCCACTACCAACTGAAATTGAAAAAATCACAATTTTGCGAGCTGTTCATAAATACAAGGATTCACGTGAACAATTTGAAAAGAGAATACACAAAAGACTTATTGATATCATTAATCCAAGTAAGGAAACGATTGAAGCTTTAACGCATCTTGATATTCCAAGTGGCGTTGATATCAAAATTAAATTATAATTTAGGAGGAAACATATGAGTACAAAAGGAATCTTAGGTCGTAAAATAGGAATGACTCAAGTATTTACCAAATCTGGCAAGTTGATTCCAGTAACTGTTGTATTAGTTGAACCGAATGTGGTAACACAAATTAAAACAATGGAAAACGATGGTTATGAAGCTTTACAATTAGGTTTTGATACAAAGAGAGAAAAGTTAGCTAATAAGCCGAGTATGGGGCATACGAACAAGGCAAAGACTACACCTAAGCGCTTCTTAAGAGAAATTAGAGGCATGGATATTAATGCTTATTCTTTAGGGCAAAAAATATCGGTAGATATTTTTACTGAAGGAGAAGTGATTGATGTAACTGGAACTACCAAAGGAAAAGGGTTCCAAGGAGTAATTAAAAGACATAATCAAAGTCGTGGGCCAATGACACATGGTTCACATTATCATAGAGGTCCAGGATCAATGGGTACGATGTTGCCAATGCGGGTATTTAAAGGTAAAAATTTACCAGGACATATGGGAACATTAACGGTAACTATTCAAAATTTAGAGGTTGTTAAGATTGATGTGGAAAATGATATTATATTAGTTAAAGGAAATATTCCTGGTCCTAATAAATCGTTAGTAATTATTAAAACATCTGTTAAAACACCTGGTAAAATTAATGAAACCGAAGAATTAAACTCTTACGTAGTTACAGAGGAAGTTGTTACAAAGGAAGTTTCCCAAACGGATTTAGTAACCGAAAAAACTACTAAGGAAGAAAAGTAGGAGGTATAAAATGGCAAAATTAGATGTTTTAAATCTTTTAGGCGAAAAAGTTAGTGATATTACTTTAAACAAAGAATTTTGGGAAATTGAACCAAATGATGCAGTATTATATGATGCAATAAGGTTAACAAAAAATTCGTTAAGACAAGGAACTCATGAAACCAAAACGCGTAGTGATGTAAGAGGTGGCGGGAAGAAACCATGGCGTCAAAAAGGGTCGGGTCGTGCTCGTCAAGGAAGCACACGTTCACCACAATGGACTGGTGGTGGTGTTGTCTTTGGACCACACTCAAGAAATTATAGTTTTAAAATGAATAGAAAAGAAAGACGTTTAGCTCTAAAATCAGCGTTAGCTTATAAGTTTAAAGATAAAGAAATGATTGTAATTGATGATTTTAATATAGAGACTAATAAGACTAAGGATATGACAAACATTATGCAAAAATTTGATGTTAAGAAAAATATTTTAATTGTTGTGAATGAATTAGATGAAAATATGATTTTAGCTACACGTAATTTAACAAATATTTTATTGTTACAAGCTAATGAAATTAATACTTATGACGTAGTTGCTTCTGATCATATGATTATTACTAAAGAAGCAATTAAAGCTATAGAGGAGGTGCTTAGTTAATGAATAACTATAGAGATATTATTAAAGCACCAATAGTAACAGAAAAAACTTCTGATTTATTGCATAATCGTAATACTATAACGTTTAGTGTTGATATTAAGGCTAACAGAACACAAGTTAAACAAGCGATTGAAAATATTTTTGATGTTAAAGTGGATAATGTTAATATAATAAATGTTAAGCCAAAGAAAAAAAGAGTAGGTCGCTATGCAGGTAAAACTAGTAGAGTTAAAAAAGCAATTGTTAAATTAAAAGAAGGAAGTTCGATAGAACTTAGTTAATA
>JAVWOV010000009.1:2293-19510 GCA_036636255.1 Bacilli bacterium | reverse complement strand
TTAATCAAAATATTTCTACTTGTTATAAAGAAAATTAGAATAAATTTAAATATGTTCACAAAAATGTGTCTAAAAACTTGACCTAGATCCAAACAAGCAATATTGGTTTCAAAAAAATAATATTGAACCATTATCGATGTTTTTAGATATAGAACAAATGAAACATAGTATTAGTAAACAAGAATTGAAGATATTTTATCAAGATAAAGAAGATGAAATTAAAAAGATACTTACTAAAAAACCCAAAAGAATAATAGGTTTTAATCAACATGATTATTAACGGCATTATTACAGCGTATAACAAAGTTACTAATATTTTAAAATTTGGCATGATAGTATAGGGACTATGAAATTGTTATGGAGCTTAGTTAATATGATAATTGTAGTTTTTTAGGATAGGCAATATTATTTTATCAATTAGCAGATGAAAGAATGAATATATTGCTGATAATTACGCTTTAAAGTTTGGTTACATGGGAATCCTAATTAGTGATTTGTACTCCTTATTTGATTTAGATATGGGTGATAAAGTTGTCCTTAAAAATGTTCAACTTTTCGTCTGCACCCCTCTCTCGTTATACAGATATAAAAAATACGATTTAAAAATATAAATCGTATTTTTGTATAACTTAATTATCTAAATGATCAATAGCATACTGTGCTTCTTCTGTAGTAAATCCTTCAATTGATGAAGTTAATTGATTATAAATTGCACTTTTAGACATATTCATCGTTTTACTATATGATTTTGCTTTTGCCAAAGCATTTGAATTCCAATCAGATACTATATTATTAATAGCATATTGAGCATCATCTTCTGTAAAACCTTCAATTGATGAGGTTAATTGATTATAGATTCCTTGTTTTGACATATTCATTGTTTTAGAATAAGATTCTGCTTTTTTTAATGCATTTTTTTGTTCAGTAGTAGGTTCAGCACCCAATGAATAAACAATTATAATTTTATTACCTTCATATATAGTTTTATCAGCATTTATACTTTGACTAATAAATGAATCTTTTGCAATTGAACTAGAATATTCAGTTTTAATTGTACAATTGATTTTATTTGTTTCACACCAACTATCTATTTCAGTTTCAGTCATTGTACTCAAATCAGCAACAGTAACTTTGCTTGCTTTATTTTTATTGTATTTATTATTATCTGAAGTTGAATCATTTCCTCCCATATTAGATAATCCAACAATCACAATAATTACTATAACTACAATTAACCAAATAGGTATTCTTTGTTTTGATCCGCAATGTGAACATTTCTTTGCTTTCTTATCAATTTTTTCTTTACATTTTTTGCAAGTCTTCGTCTTAACATTTTCCATATATATACACTCCTTTCATTTTTATTATATCATATCAACTTCGTACATACAAAATATTTTTTGCTGTTTGGATAAGCTATACTTAAAGCTAAAGAAAATAAAGCAAGATATAAATTAAAAATCACTGTAACAAAAAGCACAAAGAATTTAAAATTATTAATAATTTTATAGAAATTGAGATTATAAAACCATACTTTTTAAAAAGTATGGTTTTTATTTTTAATAAATTCACGAAGTATTTTTGTTAAGGCTCTTTTTTCAATTCGTGAAACATAACTTCTAGAAATACCTAATTGTTTAGCAATTTCTTTTTGGGTTATCTCATCTGTATTATATAAACCATATCGTTTAATAATAATAGATCGCTCACGTTCAGTTAAAATATTCAAATATTCTTTTAACAAACTAATATTATTTTTAGTGTGAATGTCTAAGGCAAAATCAGGCTTTGGTGTTTTTAAAATATCTAAAAATGTTATTTCATTACCATCCTTATCATAACCAACTGATTCATTAATACTAATATTTTTGTTGTTTTTTTTATCACTTCGATAATACATAAGGATTTCATTTTCAATACATCGTGCACAATAGGTAGTAATTCGCGTTCCATGTTTATAGGAAAAACTATCAATACCCTTAATTAAGCCAATCGTTCCAATACTAATTAAATCATCCTCATCTTCTTTGCGATGATCATATTTTTTAACAATATGCGCTACTAAACGAAGATTATGTTCGATAAGTTTATTTCGGGCTTCCTTATCACCTAAAAAGGCTTTTTCTACGTATTCTTCTTCATCTTTTTTTGATAAAGGTTCTGGGAATAAATTATTAGAATAAGAAGTAGTAAATAAATAGAAATTAGTTAATAAATTTTTAAATAAATTAATCATAAATCACATCCTAATTAACAATATGAAATAATGAAATTAATTTATTTTGTCCTGTTAAATAATGTTAAATAATATTAAATAATATTAAATAATATATATTAGAAAATGATAAATATTATTTACTTTTACTATCATTAGTGTTAGAATAATTATTAGTAATTAAAAGGGGCAGAAACTAATAGGAGAAGAAGATATAATAAGTTACGAAAAGGACTATGCAAAGCTTAAAAAATGTTCAAAGGAGAGTTTTAATTAGAAAACAAAAAAAGTAATAAAATATTCTCATATGTATTAACATGATAATAATCACCCTTGACAATCAATTATTAAAATGCTAATATTTATTTAATAGCTATGATTATGCCAAAGTAATTTATTAGAGCTCTAACAGGAAAGAAAAATTATTAACTGAGAATTTTTCTAAGATAAACTAATAAATGAATTTCAGTATAGGAGCTAAGCGTCAAAGATGCGTTAAATCTATTAAGTGCTAGTATTTATTATTAGAATTAAGGTGGTACCGCGAATAAATTCGTCCTTATATATAAGGATGTTTTTTTTATTAAAAGGAGGAAAAATGGAAAACATTGAACAAGTAAAAACTAAAGTAATTAATCTATTGAATAATACTTATAATAAGCAAACAAAAGAAAATATTTTAAGTAATCAAGATGGCTTAAAAGAAGAAATATTAACAGCATTAAATAATATTGCTATCATAAGAAAAGAATTGGTAGAAAAAATTAATCAAGTAGCAACTATGAAAGAGTTAAATGATATTAGAGTAGAATTTTTAGGTAAAAAAGGTCCAATAGTAAAATTATATTCGTTAATGAAAACATTTAATGAAGAAGAAAAAAAACAATTTGGTAATTATATCAATAATTTTAAAATTACCACTATGGAAGTAATAGAACAATTTATTGATTATTTTAAGGAAAAAGAAATATTAGTAAAATTAGAACAAGAAAAAATTGATATTAGTCTGCCAAGTAAAAAAATTAGAAAGGGATCTAAACATCCGATGACAAGAATAGAAGAAGAATTAGAAGATTTATTTGTTTCAATGGGTTATGATGTTGTCGAAGGTCCTGAAATAGATAGTGATGATTTTTGTTTTAAAAAATTAAATTTACCAGATGGACATCCTGCTAGAGATGCCCAAGATACTTTTTATTTAAAAGATGATATGAATAATTTACTTAGACCTCATACATCTCCAGTACAAGTAAGAACAATGCTTAATAATAAAGATAAAAAACCGATTAGGATTGTTTGCCCGGGTAAAGTATATCGAAGAGATGATGATGCTACTCATTCTCATCAATTTATGCAATTTGAGGGTTTAGTAGTTGGAGAAGATATAAGTCTTGCTGATTTAAAAGGTACATTAGAGCTTTTTTCTCAAAAATTACTTGGTAAAAAAACTAAAGTTAGATTCCGTCCTAGTTATTTTCCTTTCACTGAACCATCGGTTGAAGTAGATGTAACTTGTTTTAAATGTGGTGGTAAAGGCTGTTCATTATGTAAACAAACTGGTTTTATTGAGGTTTTAGGAGCAGGTATAGTTCATCCGAATGTTTTATCTAATTGTGGTTATGATCCATTAAAATATACAGGTTTTGCCTTTGGACCAGGATTAGATCGCTTCACTATGTTTAAATACGGTATAACTGATATAAGATATATATATGGTAATGATATCCGCTTTTTAGAGCAATTTGCTAGGAAGGATGAAGAAAGTGAAACTAAGTAGAAAATTTTTAAATGATTATATTGATCTAAATATTACTACACAAGAATTAGCTCAAGAAATGACTAAAGTAGGTAATGAATATGACAGCGTTAATAAATTAATTCCTGCTACTAATTTAATAATTGGGGAAATAAAATCGTGTTTTAACCATCCTGATTCTAATCATTTGCACGTATGTCAAGTAGATATTAAATCAGAAATTTTAACCATTGTTTGTGGAGCCCCTAACGTAAGAACTGGGCTTAAAGTAATTGTTGCTCAGGTAGGCGCAAAACTACCGGCTATGACTATTAAAAAAGGTAGTATTCGTGGTATTGAATCAAATGGAATGTTGTGTTCATTAGCAGAATTAGGTTTAGAAAATAAATACTTAATTCCAAGTGATATTAATGGTATATACGAATTAAATCATGATGCAAAAATAGGCGAGGATCCGGTTAAATATTTACAACTAGATGATGAAATTATTGATTTTGAGTTAACAGCTAATCGGGGAGATTTATTAAGTATCTTAGGTATGGCTTATGAATGTGGAGCTATTTTTGATAAAAAAGTTAAAGATATTGATTTATCATATCAAGCAATTAATCAATCTATTGATAATTTAAATCTTCAAGTAACAACTGCTGATTGTCCTTTATTTTTAGTCAAAAAAGCAATAAACATTACTATCAAAGAAAGTCCTATTTTTATTAAAAACAGATTAATAGCATCTGGTATAAGACCAATAAATAACGTTGTTGATATATCAAATTATGTTATGTTAGAAACCGGACAACCACTACATTATTATGATGCTATTAAATTAGGTAATAATATTGTTGTTAGAAATGCTCAAGAACAGGAAGAATTAATAACTCTTGATAATGTAAAAAGAACTTTATCTAAAAATGATATTGTTATTGCGAGTAAAGATAAGGTCATTGGTTTAGCTGGAGTTATGGGTGGATTATCAACGGAAATAGATGGAAATACTAAAGAAATAATAATTGAAGCTGCACACTTTAACAATGTTAAAATAAGACAAACAGCTAGTAAAATACTTCGTAGTGAAGCAAGTAACCGATTTGAAAAGGGCTTAGATAAAAATAGAACTTATATGGCAATTGAAAGAAGTTGTCATCTTCTAGAAAAATATGCTGATGCTTCGATTGTTAGTGGTATGATAAAACATGATGATATAAAAGAAATAATTAAAACTATTGATATAACGGTTACTAAAATAAATAAAGTTTTAGGCACTAATATAGCAAAATCAGAAATCATTAGTATTTTTAAAAAATTAGATTTTAATCCAACAAGTAATCAAGAATTAATAACGGTAACAGTTCCATCGCGTCGTATGGATATAAATATTAAAGAAGATTTAATTGAAGAAATAGGCCGTATATATGGAATGGATAATATCCAGGGTAAACTACCTAAACTAGCTTTAAAACCTGGTAGGTTTAATCAAACAAATCGTTTAATTAAAAATAAAATGATATCACTTGGTCTTAATGAAACTTTAAGTTATACTTTAATAAGCAAAGATAATATTAAAAAATTTACTACTGATGACTTTATTAGGATTGAAATTGCTTTACCGATGAGCGAAGAACATACTACTTTAAGATATAGTTTATTAAATTCTTTATTGGAAATTTATGAATATAATAAAGCTCATAAAAGCAAGGATATATGTATTTTTGAAATGGGTAATGGTTTTTTTAAAGAAGGTAATGAATATAAACAAGAATTAAAAATTGCTTGCCTGATGACAGGAAACTATTATATGGGAATAAAAAAAGAACCTGTTGATTTTTATATTATTAAAGGTGTAGTTGAAGAATTACTTGATTATTTAGGTTATAAATATACTTTTGAAAGTAGTTGTTTAGTAAAAGAACTTCACCCAGGTCAAAGTGCTAATATCATAGTTAATAAACAACGAATAGGTATTATAGGAAAAATTCATCCAAGTATTTGTAGCGATAATGTTTTTGTTTGTGAAATAAATTTAAGTAAATTGTTAATGATAAATACTAGTAAAATGAAATATCAAGAAATATCTAAATATCCTGAAGTTAATAAGGATTTAGCTTTTATCGTAGATAAAAAAATAACATCAGAAGCAATTGAAAAAGTAATAAAAAGAGCAGGTGGTAAAACATTGACAAAAATTGCTGTTTTTGATGTATATGAAGGGGAAAAGGTAAAAGAAAACGAAAAATCTTTAGCTTATTCATTAACCTTTAAAGATCAAAATAAAACTTTAAATGAAGAAGAAATTACTACGATATTTAATAAAATAATTAATGAGGTTCAAATTAAGCAGCCAGCTAAATTAAGAGATAAATGAAAAAAGTCAAATATTTAATTTGGCTTTTTTAATAAAGATGGATAAAAATTATTAATGAAAGTTTCATAAGCATCTTGTTCATAAAATAAATCGAAATTTTTAAAAGTATAATTAGGATCTTTGGCAAGAATTAATTTTTTAATTAAATATTCTAAAAAGTGGGGATTTCTAATTAGTAAAGGACCAATTAAATATGTTCCATAGAAATTATTATAATGTATTCCTTCTTGCAAACTATTTGGATAACTACCGATTCCTTTAATTACTTTAAACATAGTATGTTTATTACCCTGCATGATACTATTTTGATTTTGAAAACCAATAAAAGGTTTATCAAGGAAATCACTTGTAAAGAAAGCTTCGTCAATTATTCTAAATGATTCTTGTTTAACGGAATAAGTAAAAGTGCCTAATCCCTTTGTTTTTTTACTGTTTTTATTGATAATGTATTTGCCAAATAAATCAATTGAATTACCTGTTGCTAGAAAAAACTTTTTATCTTCGATATATTTTTTGATATCATTTTTATATTTAAGTAAATCTTTTAAAGCAATCATTTGATTGTCTTCTGTACCTGCTCCAATATAAATTAAATCAAATTTACTAAAATCAATTTTATCACCAATGGTAAGAAAATATACTTTGGTGTTAATATTAAGAGTTTCTAATTGCTTTTTTAAAAACTTAATATTACCATTTTCACCATATAAATTTAATAAATCATAATATAAATAACCAATTGTTAAACTCATAAATCGGCACCTTCTTTAATCAACATTTTTTTAAGCATTTTTTCTGTGTCAAAATATAACATACAATAAACTTTACCAATACTTTTAGCTTTAATAACGTTAAGCATATCGTTTGAATTAAAACAAGTAATAATTTTATTTGTATTAATACCGGCACATTTTAACCGTACAATCAAATCACAGGCAAATTTACCAACACAAATAATTTTTTTGACGGAATCATCATTAAGTAATTCAAAATTAATATCATATAGCCACGATAAATCTTTTAAATTATATCGGCCACTAATGTTGTTAAAACCAATTACAATTGTTTTAGGTTCTGAGTATTTTTTAATATATAAAAGTGATTGATTATAAGAAATAGGTGATTCATTTTTACTAAGCAAAAGTACGCCATTAATATTATCTAATTTAAAGGTACTTAATCTTTTTACTTTAAGGGATAATGAATTAAACGAAGAAATAATTGTATCACTATTTATATTAGTTAATTTACCAACAACATAACAAGCTGTTAAATTGTAAACGCGATAAATAGCATCATTATCCATTTTTATAATATTATTATCTAGTTTAAAGTGAAAATCATCAATCATTTTTGCTTCATAATTTGGTTTGGTTCGTTTAAAATCACCATTAGGACAAGCGTAATCACCAAGATTACCATAATTAAAATAATTAAAATTTAATTTATGATGACAAATAGGGCAATAAGCAACATCTAAAGCGTTCATATTACCTTTAGTTGATGTCGATGTTTTAGCTAAACCATAAAAGGTTATTTTTCCCTTGTGTTTTAAACTAAACTTGTTGACTAATGGATCATCAACATTTAAAACTAAATGCATATCGTCGGTAATACTGTTATTAATTTCTTCAAAAACGTCATCTGCATGGCCATTACGCGCTAATTGATCACGTGATAAATTGCTGATAACAAAATATTTTGGATGAAAAAATTTAAAAATATTTTTAACATATCGTTCATCTACTTCCATAATTAAAGCATCAACTTTCGATTTGCCGTTTAATTTAGAACTATCAATTAAAGAGCTAAGAATACCATATAATAAATTAGATCCTTTAGGATTATAACCAACTTTTAATCCGGCTTGTTCATAAGTAGCGGCTAAAGTACTAGCAATACTAGTTTTACCTGTGGTTCCTGTTATACATATAGTGATTTTTGGTAATTTAAAATATGCAAAAATATTTTTGTTTAAGCTATAAGCAATACTTCCTGGTAAAGAAGTACCTCTATTTAATTTTTTCAATAAAAATTGTATTGGTTTAGTAATTAATAATATTATAAAATTCATAAAATACACCTCTTTTAGAAATTATACCACTATTTATATATTAAGAGTAGTAAAAGTTCAAAAATATTCTAATTTTGTCGAAAACCAAATATTAGATAAAAAGGTATGTTATAGTAAATAAAAGGGGTGATTTAATGATTCAAATAGATATTTTTTATTCAAATAATACGTTAAATGTAAGTATTGAAGGGATTATTAATAAAAATAATATTAATCAAATAAAAAGGAGACTTTATTATATAATTAGTGAATATGGTATCAATGATATTGTAATTGATATAAAAAATACAATTAATGTTGATAAGGAAGTTTTAAGTAAGTTTTTAGATGATTATGATATAAACTATGGTGGTAACCTAGTTATTATTGACAAATAAAAAAACATATGTTAAAGCAATATTAATGAAAATGTTATATAATTAAAAAGTTAATAAATTGGTACTGTTATAATTATAATTGCTTTAATAGTTAAAATATATAATCTTAAAATAAAAAAAGTACGCGAAGATATTAAAAGTAAAAATGAAAATTAAGGAAAACAGTAAGAGGTATTAGAAAAATAAGAACTCTTGGAATAAAATCTAATTTATTTAGCAATTTTATAAACGTTATAAAGAGGTAAATATAAAAATTGATTATAATATTATTGTTAATACGTTATGCACATTATTAAAAGTAAGTATCTTAGTAATATGTGCATTATTACTATATTTAGAACAGATTTTTTTTAATAGTAATGATATATTACATATATTGTTACGTATGGGTAATTGATAATATAATAAGTATTAATAGTTTATATCAAAAAGTGAATGTAGTTGTTAAAAGAGCAAAGAAAATAATGGGAAACACATTATATGATGATTGTCAGTATGGTATTAAAGAAATAGCTAATTGTTAAGGTGAATTTTAATTTAAAGATGTTGACCTTGATTATAAAAACGAAGAAACCATTTTAAAAGATTTTAACATTATCTTACAACCACATAAAAAAATAACCATTATTAGTAAATCTGGTTAAGGTAAAAGTAAATTATTTAACTTGATGATTAGAATATTTGATCATTTAAAAGGTGATATTTATTTAGAGAACATTCAATTAAACGAATTAATTGAATAAACATTATATAAAAACATTTCTATCATTTGGTAAGAACCATTTATATTTAATAGAACAATAAAAGAAAACTTTGAAATAGTAAATGAAAATATAACTTTAAAAGAAATTATAAAGCATGCTAAAAAGGTTTATATATATATGGAAATATAACCTCTTTACCAAAAGGTTATGACATTATAATTGGAGAAGGTGGCGTTAATTTGTTAGGTGGTCAAAAATAATGATTATCGATAGTGCGTGCCTTATGAAAAAAAGCAAAATTATTTTATTTGATGAAGTAACAAGGCATTAGATAACAAATCACAATCATATATTAAAGAAGCTATAAACAATTTAGTGAAAGATCATATTGTTATTATTATGGCTCATCGTTTATCAATTGTGATTGATGCTGATATAATATATGTTATTTGCGGAGGAAAAGTAGTATCACAAGGACCTCATTAACAATTAATAAAGAAAAGCACTTATCATTAAGAGCTTTATAAATATGGAAATTAAGGATTATTAACTATTTTTAAAAAAAGTAATTAAATAAAATGTAAAGTTAATATTTTTTTAAAATTTTTACTAGAAATAACTTAAAAAATATTATATAATATAAAATATGGTAGGAAATAAATACTACTAAATAAAACATAATAGGAAAGAAGGAATAAAATGATGCCAATGAATCAGGGCGTTCAAATAGCTATAATAGTAATTATAGTAGGATTTGCTATAATTATAGGAAGTTATATTGCTATAGCAATTGTTTTAACAAAATTAAATCGTAAAATGTTTGGTAAAGGGAGTGTTATGGCATGGCTTCCTATTGCTAATATGTATTTACTTGGTAAATTAACTATTAATAAAATTGTTGGATGGGTATTAGTATTTACGTGGCTTTTGTCTACAAATTTTCACTACGTAGCCAATGGTGTTAAATTAAATTATAGTATATTACCAAGAGGTATTGCATTTTGTGTAGCAGTTTTTTATAATATAGCAGTATTCGGATTGTTTATTTATGCAATTATTAAATATTTAAATTTAAAAAAAATAGATAAAGAAATTAAACTAACTAATGATGAAAATCAAAATTCTATGCAAAATAATACTGAAAATTTAAACCAACAAGTAATACCAGCAAATAATATTGCATCAATAAATATGAATGAAAATATTCAAGATCCAATTTTAGGACAAACTATTAATAATGACCAAAATCAAGTGAATTTTAATAATAGTGTTGTAAATCCTATACCAGAGTTTGTTCAGGAACCTGTTAATAATAATTTAAATCAATTTAATCAACAAACAGAAATACCAGCATACGAAAATGTTGAAGAATCATTTAATCAGCCGATTATGGGGAATAATGATGTTTTTAATTCATCTGTACAAGAACCAGTTCAATCATTTCAACAAGTACCATCAAATATGAATAAAAATATTCAAGATCCAATTTTAGGACAAACTATTAATAATGACCAAAATCAAGTGAATTTTAATAATAGTGTTGTAAATCCTATACCAGAGTTTGTTCAGGAACCTGTTAATAATAATTTAAATCAATTTAATCAACAAACAGAAATACCAGCATACGAAAATGTTGAAGAATCATTTAATCAGCCGATTATGGGGAATAATGATGTTTTTAATTCATCTGTACAAGAACCAGTTCAATCATTTCAACAAGTACCATCAAATAGGAATGAAACTATTCAAGATCCAATAAATCCTATCATGAATAATGTTTTAGAACCAGTAAGTTTAATTGACGAAGAAAGTACAGAAAACAAAAATAAGCAAAATAATTATCAATAAAATCATAAAAAAAACTGTAACAAATAACATTGTTAACAGTTAATTATGATTTTTTTAATAACTATAAAATGTGGTAATTAGAATCAGTATACTTATTACCAAATGAGTTAGAATCAGAAAAACCGGATTCTAAACGACTAACGCGTTTTTCTAGTAAGTTAACTTGTCTAGTTAAAGTGGCAATCCCATCATCATCTTGATTATTATTAATAATATCAATGTTAGGCATCATTTGACCCTGAGAGCCAGGTGCCATCATATTAGGATTCATAGGCATCATTTGACCTTGAAAACCAGGTGCCATCATATTAGGATTTGGTTGTCCTTGATTAGGCATACCCGGGTAATTAGGGTAAACAGGGTATGGTGCCATACCACAATTACGATCTTTTTTCATAAACACACTCCTTTGTTCTAATTAAATTATATGCTTATGTTTATTTTTGGTGATTGGTGTGATATAATAAATGAGGTGATAGAATGCGACTTAAAAAAGTAAAAGGGGCCCAAGAAACAATTTTATCTAGTCAGGTAGTAATAAAAACCCCCCAACAATATAAAGGTAAATTTCAACAAATATTTAATAATAATAATCCCATATACTTAGAAATAGGAATGGGTAAAGGGGATTTTATTGTTAAAAATGCTATAAAATATCCTAATATAAATTTTATAGGAATAGAAAAATATGATAGTGTTATTGTAAGAGCTATTGATAAAGCTCAAAATATACCAAATTTACGCTTAATAAAAATAGATGCCTTATTAATTGATGAAATTTTTGACCATGAAATAAGTACGATATACTTAAATTTCTCTGATCCATGGCCTAAAAATCGTCACGAACACCGTCGTTTAACAAGCTTTCCTTTTTTAAAAAAATATGATAAAATATTTAAACAAAATAAAATTATTATTCAAAAAACTGATAATCGTAAATTTTTTGAATATTCTCTTATGTCATATGTTAATTATAACTATAAAATAGAAGAATTATCCTTAAATCTATATCAAGATGATTTAAAAGATAATATAGCTTCCGAATATGAACAAAAATTTATTGCCCAACAATTAAACATTTATAAAATAATTGTAACAAAAGATGATTAGACGATAAGTTTACAATAAAATGATAAAAAACTTTTTAAACCTTAAAAAGTCTGATATAATATGAAAAGAGTGGTATTTATGCAAAAAAAAATTATCCTGATGTTTTTAGTTTTAGTACTAACAGGATGTACAGCCGTAAGAATAGATACAAATAGTATTGATAATACTATTAATGTTGTTCTTTCAAAAGATAACAAACTTTATAATCGCGTTGGTAAAGGATATAAGTACTATGTTCCAAGAGGCGTAACATATATAGATAGCAATGAATTAAATGATAAATTATATTCTGGTGGTAATTATTATTACTTATATGTTGATGCAATAAGTTATTACTATAATATAAAACCAAAATATCAAAAAAACAAAACAGCATATTACACCAAAAAAATAAAAATAGGTGACAAACAAGGCTTTGTAGAAATAAATAAAAAAAGGAACCAATATTATATTGAATTTATTTATAACTATGCTAAAATTGAAACAATAGTTGCTAAAGAGGATGTAAAAAATGCTATTTTGGATGCGTCATATATTCTATCAACAGTTAAGTTTAACAATAATATTATAAAATTAATGTTAAATGAAGAAATTTTCACTAATCGAGAAGAAAAATATAATCTTTTTGAACCAATTGAAAAAACGGAAAATTTCTTAGAATATGTAGAAGAAAATCCAAAAGAAGAAAAAAATAAGAGGTGAATTTATGGGATTATTAGATAAGGTAAAAAACATGTTTACTGAAGAAATTGAAGAAACAGAAGTTCCAGTTAAAAAAGAGGTAATGCAAGTAGAAATAGAATCACCACGTGTAGGACGTAGTGAAACAATATCTAAACGAGAAATTAATCGCGATAAAGAAATTTTAAATGAGATAACTTTTAAATCAAGAGATAAAGATTTAGCACGAGAAATGATTGAAGAAATAAAACAAGAACCCAAAACACCTAGTCCAATATATTTTGAAGACAAGGATTTTCGTGAACTTGAAAAGCCTAAGCAAAAGCAAAAAAAACAAATTGCCAAAAAAGAAGTATATGGGGGAAATAAGCCAATTAAAGAAACGGTTAAAAAAGCATTTAAACCAACACCTATTATTTCTCCTGTGTATGGTATTTTAGATAAGAATTATCAAAAAGAAGAAATAGTAAATAAAAAAGAAAATAGTTATTGTAACCCCAATAAATCTTTGACAATTGATGAGGTTAGAAAAAAGGCATATGGGACATTGGAAAATCAATTAGAAGAAAATTTATTTACAACTAATACGGAAATAACAGGTAACACGGAAATATTAGAAGATTTAATTATTGATGTTAAAGAACAATTAAGCGGTAAAAAAGCAACTAAAATTAAGGACAATTTAGATCATATTGAAGATGAATTAAATAATTTAGAAGGAACATTAGTTGAAATATCTAAAATGCCGTTAACTGATATTAATAGTGGCGAGCAACAAGAAAATCAAAAAGAATTAACACTTGATAATGAAATAGATGAGTTAAATAAATCATTAGATGATGAAGTAGTTAATGAAAATGATTTATTTGATTTAATAGATTCGATGTATGAAAAAAAGGATGATGAATAATGGGTTGTTTTAATCAACTAATGCCTGTAATATTTTATGGATTATTAAGTATACTAGTAGTAGTGCTTATCATTGTTTGTATAAAACTAATTCAAACTTTAAACAAGGTTAATCAAACATTAGATGATGTTAACAATAAAATGGCCTCATTAAATGGTTTATTTAATTTTGTTGCTACTACGGGTGATTATATCGATGATGCTAGTCAAAAAGTAATAGGGTTTTTATATGATAAGTTAAATGATTTTGTAAACAAAAAAAAAGAAAAAGGAGAGTGAATAATATGCATAAAAAAGGATTTGGTAAATTTTTTGTGGGAGCAGCTATAGGAACAGGTTTAGGAATTCTATTTGCCCCGAAAAAAGGTAGTGAAACAAGAAAAGAATTAAAAGAAAAGTTTGATGAAATGTTAGCTAAGGTAAAAGATGTTGATATTGAAGAAGTAAAAGAAACAATTGAAGAAAAAATTGAAGAAATAAAAAAAGAATTAGATGAATTAGATCAAGAAAAAGTAAAAAAAATAGCAAACAAAAAAGCTGAAGAAATCAAAATAAAAGCTGAAGAATTAGTTGAGTATGCTGTTTTAAAAGGAACACCGATTTTAGAAAAAACAGCTAATTCTATTAGAGAAAAAGCTATTATTGTTACCAAAGAAATTTTAGATAAACTAGAAAAATAAACTATATCTTTATGGTTTTTTTTTGCCGTGAATTATTTACTTATTAATGTATAGGTGTTATAATAAAAATGGTGATAAAATGAAGAAGTTGGTTATATTATTAAGCATGTTTTTATTATTAACAGGGTGTAATAATCAAGAAAAAAAAGAAGCCACAATGAACTTTGATGACAAGTATTACGAAATAAATAAACCCTATAAAGTTGGGGTGGGTAATAATTATGTGAAGCCAAGTGTGATCACAACTTATGATTATGAAAAAGTAGATGCTGGTTTAATGGACATATCGGTAAGTTATTTTGACCCTGATGAATTAAAATTTCAAGCTGGGCAATATTTAACCGAGGAAAAATTAACAACACTTTTAAGTGATGAATCATTAAATAAAACTCCTGAAATAATTAAAGAAAATCAAAAAATAAAGCCAAATTATATAACTAGTATTCATGAACAAAACTTTTTAAATAAAAACAATAAATTAGTAGGAATTTCCTTAGCTATTGTTTTAAATCCTTATCAAGAATATAAAAATTCTAGTGGAACTTATTTATATAAGGCTATGAATATCGAAGATACAATTAAATTTGGTCAAGAAAAAGCCCAAGAATTAATAAAAGAAATACGTCAAATGAAAAATCTTAAAGATATAAAAATAATGACTGCTCTTTATGTTACTGGTAATCCAAATGAAATAACTGGTGGTAATTTTGAATATATTGGAGTAACTAATAATAATAAAATAACTTTTGAAAAATTAGATTATCAAACAAATTATTTAACAGCAAATTATGTTCTTGAAAAAGATTTAAATAACTATACAGCTTTTAACACTCTTAACAAAAACATACAAAAAGAAGTTGATAATATTTATATTACCGCCATCGGATTATATGTAAATAATCACTTAAATAAAATAGAAATGACTGTTAATAGTAGTTTACTAACAAAAGATAAATTGCTAATGGTTAGTCAATTATTAGCTGAAGAAATATCCAAGCAATTTGATGAGAAGTTATTAATCAAAGGGACAATTAAAATTAATAATAATACTAAAGCTTTAATAGTTAAAAAAAGAAATGAAATCGAAAGTAATATATATTTATTGACCTAATATTGAAATAAACACTAAAATATAGTATAATAAAAAAAGAAATGGAGTAGATAAAATGAAATATATTAAAAAATATAAAAAACAAATTATAATTATTGCAATTATATTATTTGTGTTATTGTGTGCTTACTCAATATGGACTATGTTGCCAAATAGTAGTAAAAGTTTATATGGTGATCGTTTAGATGGAATAGATGTGGTTGAAATAGATAAAAGTACCTTAAAAAAGATTACCAAGGACTTAAAACAAGAACAAGGAGTAGTCAAAGTTAATGCTGATATTAAAGGACGACTGATAAATTTTAATGTTAACGTTAAAAAAGATATAGTTACAAGTATAGGAAATACGTTAACCCCTATAATTTTAGCAGGTTTTAGTAAAGATGAAAAAAATTTTTATGATCTACAAATTTTTATAACTGGTGATGATGAACAATATTCGCTAATTGGTTATAAACATAAAACAAGTAAGGAATTTGTCTGGTCAAATAATAAATAAGGATGGTATCTATGAAGAAAAAGATAATAATAATAATTAGTATATTAATAATATTATTAGGTGGCCTAACAATTTTTATTTTAATTAAGCCTGATAAAGACACAACTTTAACCTTATTAGAAAAAAAGTGGATTGATAATAATAAAAACAATGTTATTGATTTTGAAGTAGCCAATAATATTCCTATTTTTAGCACCGATGGTGAAGGAATTATTTTTGATTTTTTAGGCGATTTAGAACAAGCAACAGGTTTAGAATTTAATAAAATTTCGGTTGATCAAGATGCTAACTATGGTTTTCATGTTAAAAATAAAAAGGATTTAAAAGATATTTTAGTTGAGCAAGATAATTATGTCATTTTAATGGCAAAAAAAGAGAAATTTACTAATTTAAACGAAATAAAAAATCTGACCATTGGTGTATTAAACGATGATTTAACAAACATAAATAAGTATTTAAACAGTACGGAAAATAATAGTTATAAAACATTTTCAAATTCAGATGATTTAATAAAACAACTAGAAAATGGAGAAGTTAATGCTATAATTATGAAAAAAATAAGTAATCTCGATCAAATTATTAAAAATAAAAATTTAAATATTGTTTATAATATTACAGAATACACCAATGATTTTGTAATAAGTATTGGTGAAGATAAAAGATTAAATAATATAATTTATAAATATTATCAAAAATGGTCTAAAGAAAAATATGAAAAATCATATAATAAGTATTTTGCTGATAATTACTTTAAATATGCCGGTATTGATGAAAAAGATATAAATAGTTTCAAAAGTAAAAGATACAACTATGGTTTTATCGAAAATGGTATGTATGATAGTAATGGTTGTAACGGTTTTACTAACTTCAATTGCTGGACTTTTTATATTA
>JAVWOV010000009.1:0-2283 GCA_036636255.1 Bacilli bacterium | reverse complement strand
CGAAAATGGTATGTATGATAGTACTATTAACAGTGTACTAGTAGGTTTAAATAATAAAATTATTGAAAATTTTATAGCTATAGCTGGGGTAGAAATAAATTATAAAAAATTCAAGTCTATTGAGCAAATGACAAATGAATTCAATGATAATGACCTTGATTTTGTTTTTAATGATTTTGATAAAACATCATATAAAATGGATGTGTTAAATACTACGTCAATATATGATGAAGATATGATTATTTGTTCACCTCTTGATAAAAACATTATAATAAATTCTATTAATTCGCTAGAAAGCGAAAAAGTACTAGTTATAAAAAACAGTAAAATAGGTGCATATTTAATTGAACATAATATTAAAGTAAAACAATATGATAATCTAAAAGCATTAATGGCTGATAGTGGTAGTGATATTATTGCGATTGATAAAGAAAGTTATAATTACTATTTAGCTAAAGAATTAAATAAGTATAAAATAGATTTAAGCTTAAAATTACCAAGCCAATATACCTTTTTAGTAAGAGATATTAAAGCTAATAAAGTTTTTGGTAATTTCTTTGATTTTTACTTATCATATGTACCAGAAAAGCAAATAATCAATGAAGCATATCAAACAACATTACAAGCTAAAAATAGTTCTATGCAAATTGTTAAAATAATTATTTATAGTGTTACTGGTTTGTTAATTATTTTTATTGCTATAACGGCATACAAAATAATTTTCAAAAAACCTAAAAAGGCCATAACTATAAATAAAGATAGTAAAATAAAATATATTGACTTACTAACATCTTTAAAAAATAGAAATTATTTAAATGATCATATTGAAACATGGGATAATAGTGAAATATATCCACAAGCTATTATTATAATTGATTTAAATAGTATAGCTTATATAAATGATAATTATGGGCATAATGAAGGTGACGAAGTAATTCGGGAAGCAGCTAATATATTAATTAGAAATCAAATTGATAATAGTGAAATAATAAGAACAAATGGTAATGAATTTCTAATGTATTTGGTTGATTACAATGAAAAAGATGTTATAAATTTTATTCGTAAATTAAATAAAGAATTTAAAGATTTAGCTCATGGTTTCGGAGCAGCTATTGGTTACAGTGTTATCAATGATCGGATAAAAACGATTGATGATGCCATTAATGAAGCAACTCAAGATATGCGTAATATTAAAGAAGAATCAAATAATTAGGTGATTAAATGGATCGAATCAAGAAAATAGGCCAAAGCTTTTTAAAAATAATTATTAAACCTGAAATGGGCATATTGCCCGGTCAAATTGCTTTTTTCTTAGTGTTATCAATTATTCCTTTGATAACATTAATTGGCTATATTTGTGGCCTTTTTTCTATGTCAATCGATACCTTAAGCAATTTTATTGTTGCTGCCTTACCACCGGAAATAATTGATTCGTTATTGCCGTATGTTTTAAAGGAAACATCAACATTTAATACTATAATATTTATGGTACTTGGTTTTATTGTCGCCTCAAATGGTTGTTATTCCATAATAGTAGCGTGTAATACTTTATATCAAATACCCGGCAAAAATTATTTAAAAAAGCGATTAAAAGCTTTAATATTAACTATGTTATTAGTGACATTATTTCTTTTTACAATTGCTGTTTTAGCTTTTGGTGATATAATATTAAATGCCATTATTCATTTTGGTTTTTTAGAAGCAATGTCAAAGCAACTTTATTATGTTTTAATATTTTTAAAATGGCCATTCGCTTTTATTATTGTCTTTATATTTATAAAATTGATTTATAAAATAGCTCCAGATCAAAATGTATCAAGTAAAGAAGTAAATAAAGGTGCGATATTCACTACTTTTAGTTGGATACTAGCAACTGCTCTTTATGCTTACTATGTAAACTATTTTGCTAATTATGATATATTTTATGGTAATCTTGCTAATATCGTTATTATAATGATGTGGATATATATATTATCCTATGTATTGGTAATAGGTATTGTTATTAATGTAAATAATTATAACTTAGCAAAAAAGGGATAAACATGCTAGAATAAGTAAATACTATAAAAGAATCTATATAATTACCAATATAGATTTATAAGCAGGCTACAACAATAGTACCGAATATTTAGTTTAACTGTGAACTAGTAAGTATTATTTTGGTAATATTCCTTAAAAAGAGTAAATGAATTTACTCTTTTTAAAATATATAAATATAATTGAAAAGAACGTCAATATTTGTTATAATAAAATAAAAGAAAGTAGGAAAGTATTGTGAAAAAA
>JAVWOV010000008.1:8900-21025 GCA_036636255.1 Bacilli bacterium | reverse complement strand
TATTTTTTTTATTTTAAACTTGCATCAATTCTTTTTCTTTAACAGCTAACTTCTCATCGACAAACTTATTATATTTAACAATAAATTCCTGAATTTGGTCATTACCATCTTTTTTTTCATCATCAGATAACTCTAACTTCTTAATATCATTATTACTATCCTGACGAATATTACGTAAAGCAATTTTACATTCTTCAGCTATTTTTTTAACATCTTTAACATATTCCTTACGTGTTTCACCAGTTAATACAGGAATATTCAAAATAATAATTTCACCATTATTATTTGGCGTTAACCCCACATTAGCCTCATAAATTCCTTTTTCAATATCTCCTAAGGCACCCTTATCAAAAGGCTTAATAACTAATTGCCTAGCCTCAGGAATTGATATATTAGCAAGTTGTTTAAGAGGTGTCATAACCCCATAATAATTAACCATAACATCTTTTAAAATAGCTGGATTAGCTCGTCCTGTTCGTACATTAATAAATCTTTTATCCATATTTTCTATCATTAATTCCATTTTAAGGTCTGCTTCTACTAAAATATCATTCATAAATTACCTCCATACATTTATTATAATATATATGCATAAATTTTACAAGCACTTATTATTATGAATATGGATCTAAGTCAATTTTTTAGACACGTTTTTGTTTTTTTCAATATTAACTTTTCAATAGTTTTATAACTGAACGAACTCCGCAACGTGTTTCATCATTAATAAGATTGTAAAAGTTAAACCCATAGTGATAAACAGTCTCAGCATAATAAGAATTCAAATGATTAGCTATACTTATCCAAAAACCTAACGATGAAACATCTTTATTATCATTAGATAAATTAGCATACAACCAAATAGAACAAGAATTATCATTATCTGAACATCCTAGCATTACTGTTTCATCATAATTGATCATTCTTGACTTAACATTTGTTTTAAAAACATCCTCATGTTTTCTTCCTCCATCCTCATCTAATCCTGATAAGTTATAATCAAAACCTGGTATTTTTGTCCATCCACTCGTATTAGTTGCCAAAACCGCAAGTGCTACGTCAGGACCTATTGAACTATCTGGACTTGTTGACCACCTTACCCAACTACCTAAGTTTTTTTCATTATTAAATTTACATCATTAACTGTATCACTATAACATAAAATTTAATATAGAACAGATATATTCAACTTATAGAAGAATATATATTATTTTATAACACAACCAAATTAAAGTCAAAAATAAAAAAAAAGAGAAAACTTACACAAAAAGAGAAAAATAAATTTTCTCTTTTTAATTACTACTTTTTTTATTGATGTCTACTAAATAAGTTTCACATCATAAATACTTCTCTACTTTTTTAAATTCACTACTATTATCTAAATCAGTTTTAGCAAGTTCCTCCAATAATTTTTTTTGATTTCTGCTTAATTTTTTAGGAATAACCACATGAGCTATAACATACATATCACCCTTATGCACTGAAGAAACATCACTAACACCTTTACCTTTTAACCGATACTTATCACCTGTTTCTGTTCCTTCAGTAATAGATAACTTAACATTACCATAAATAGTTGGAACATCTTTTTTACAACCCATTGCCGCTTCGACAATAGTAAGTGGTAAATTAAGATAAATATCATTTTCTTGGCGATTAAAAATAGGATGATCCTTAACAATAAATTCAATATAAGCATCACCATTTGGTCCGCCACCAACACCAGCTTCACCTTTACCAGCAACCCTTAATTGATTACCAGTATCAACACCCGCCGGTACGGTAACACAAAGATCTTTATTCAATTTAATCTTACCCTTACCACGACACTTAGAACAAACCTTATCGTAAGTATGACCATTACCACCACAAACACTACAAGTAGTTTTTGTCATAAAAGAACCAAAAATAGTTCGCTGTTCACTAGTAACCTGACCACTACCATGACAATTAGAACAATTTTGTTCTCCAAAACCACCATCTCCACGGCACTCATCACAAGTATCAGTAACATTAACGTTCACCGTTTTCTTTGAACCAAAAACAGCCTCATCAAAAGTAAGATTAACCTTAATTAAAATATCGCTTCCCTTTCTAGCTCGAGAACTTTTTTTATTTCCACCACCAAAATTAAATCCGAAATTATTTCCAAATAAATCGCCAAAAATATCTGAAAAATCAAAATCTGAAAAATCAAAACCAGCGGCTCCATTATTTCCATCAAACGCCGCATGACCATATTGATCATATTGCGCTTTTTTACTAACATCACTCAATACAGCATAAGCTTCTTGAGCCTCTTTAAACTTTGCTTCCGCATCCGGTTCCTTCGAAACATCAGGATGATATTTTTTAGCTAACTTCCTAAAAGCACTTTTAATTTCCGCTTCACTAGCCTGCTTATCTACTCCTAATATTTCATAATAATCACGTTTATTCATATTTCACTCCCTAGCTGTTATACATCGCATAACTTTTTTAATTCCTCTAATTTTTGATTAAACATATCAAAAGCATCTTCAATTGGCTTACATGTTGTCATATCAATTAAAACTTCTTTTAATATATTCAATGGTTTATCACTACCACCACTAGCTAAAAATTTCAAATAATTAGCCTTAACCTTAACATCACCAGCTAATATTGCTTTAGATATAGCAATGGCAGCCGACAACCCTGTCGCATATTTATAAACATAAAAAGGTGTATAAAAATGTGGAATTCTTGCCCATTCATATCTTATTAAATCATCCATAACAACATTATCACCATAATATTGTTTATTTAAATTATAATAAGTATTACTAAACTCTGTTTCTGTTAATGCTACTCCTTCTTTTTCTTTAGTAAACATTATCATTTCAAACTCAGCAAACATCGTTTGTCTACAAATAGTTGTTCGTATTTTATCTAAAAATTCTGTTAAATAAAATATTTTTTCCTCTTTAGTTTTAGCCTGATTATATAAATATTCATTTATCAACATTTCATTAACTGTTGAAGCAATTTCTGCTAAAAATATAGGATAACTATGATAAGTATAATCCTGATTACTATTAGAATAATACGAATGCATCGAATGCCCAAGCTCATGTGCTAAAGTAGATACACTATTAATATCATTCTCATAGTTAATAAGCAAATATGGATAAGAATCATAACAACCAAAACTATATGCTCCCGACTTCTTACCAATACTAGGATAAATATCAATCCATTTTTCCGAAAAAGCTTTTTCTAAATCACGCAAATAAACTTCACCAAGGGGCTTTAGAGCATTAAAAATAATATTCTTAGCTGAATCAAAAGAAATATTTTTAACAACTGAATTAGCCAAAGGAACATAAATATCATACATATGTAATGAATCTAACTGCAAAATTTTTTTTCGTAAAATCATATAATCGTCAATTTTATCAACATTTAAGTGAACTGTTTTAATCAAATTTTCATATACACTAATATCAATATCGTCGGCAAATAAACTTTCCTTTAATTTACTATCAAATTTATGTACTTCGCTTACAAATGAGCACTCTTTAATTGTTCCTTTTAAAGTAGTCGCTACCGTGTTTTTAATACTTTTCCAATATGTATACATATTATTAAAAGCATCCTTACGAACTCGTCTATCCTTACTTTTCATATAAACACTATAATTAGAATTAGTAACAATAACGCTATCACCGTTTTCATCAATAATAGTTCCTAAATTAATATCCGTATTATCTAGGCAATTAAACACCTGTGCTCCCGTCCCCATTACGTTAGTGGCCTTAGTCAAAAGAAGTTCGCCTTCTTTACTTAAAATATGATTTCTATATTTAAATAATTGTTCCAAATCAAAAGTAAACTTTGCCAACTTTTTATTTTCCTTAATAAAATCAAGTACTAAATCATAAGAAACACTTAACATTTCTGGACTAATAAAAGAAAGTTTAGCTTGAATTTGCTCAAACAACTTATCTAATTTCATCTTACGTGTTTGACTAACAACATTCGTCGTATCACTATCAAAAAGTAATCTAGCATACATATAAACTTTATCTTGTAATCGAGAAAACTTTTCATAATCAAGATAAAACTGATATAAATTTTCACTACTATTCATAATTTTATTTTTATATTCTAAAACTCGATTACTAGCAGCAACAACCAATCGCACCTCTTGATCATATAACTCTTCATTTAAAAACATCGCATTTAAATTCCATTTATAATCTGATGCAATATCTGTCCTATTTTTTAGTTCTTCCATAATTCCCCTTTTAATAATACAGAAGTTCTAGTAAACTAGAACTTCTTATTATATCTTATTTTTCTTCAAATTCAGCGTCAATAACATCATCTTTTTTAGTATCATCATTACTAACATCATCAGTAGCTTTTTTACTCGCTTCTGCTTCTTTTTGAGCTTGTTCATAAACCTTAGTAGCTAAAGTCATTGCTGACTCATTTAACTTATCTTTTTTGGTTTTTATATCCTCTAAATTATCTTTTTCTAAAGCTTCTTTTAAATCTTTAATTTCTGCTTCAGCCTTTGAAACATCATTTTTTAAAGCTTTATCGCCTAAATCTTTAATAGCTTTTTCCGTTGCAAATATAGCTTGCTCCGCTTCATTGCGTGTATCCGCTTCTTCTTTTCTTAATAAATCGGCTTCTTTGTTAGCTTCTGCTTCTTTAACCATCTTTTCAATTTCTTCATCATTTAAACTTGTTGAAGATGTAATAGTAATTGATTGTTCTTTGTTAGTACCTAAATCCTTAGCTTTAACATTAACAATACCATTCGCATCTATATCAAAAGAAACTTCAATTTGTGGTACACCCCTTGGTGCTGGTGGAATATTTGTAAGTTGAAATCTTCCCATTGTTTTATTATCATTAGCCATCGGTCTTTCACCTTGTAAAATATGAATATCAACAGCTGGTTGCTTATCAGCAGCAGTTGAGAATACTTGTGACTTACTAGTTGGAATTGTTGTATTTCTTGGAATTAATACTGTACATACACCACCTAAAGTTTCAATTCCTAATGAAAGTGGCGTTACATCAAGTAATACAATATCGTCAACTTCACCAGTTAAAACACCCCCTTGAATAGCGGCTCCCATTGCTACAACTTCATCCGGATTCACTCCTTTACTTGGTTCTTTACCTAATTCCTTTTTAATTAATTCTTGAACTTTAGGAATTCTTGTTGAGCCACCAACTAATAATACTTTATCAATATCACTAGCTTTTAACTTTGCATCCTTTAATGCTGCACGAACAGGTTTTAAAGTATCATCTAATAAATCATGTACCAATTCTTCAAATTTAGCACGCGTTAAAGATAATTCTAAATGAAGTGGTCCATCACTACCTTGTGACAAGAAAGGTAATGAAATTTGTGTTGTTGTTACACCACTCAAATCCTTCTTAGCCTTCTCTGCTGCATCCTTCAATCTTTGCATAGCCATATTATCCTTAGATAAATCAACTTTATTATCCTTTTTAAACTCAGCAACTAAATAATCAACAATACGATGATCAAAATCATCACCACCTAATTTATTATTACCACTAGTAGCCTTAACTTCAAAAACACCATCACCTAATTCAAGTATAGATACATCAAAAGTACCACCACCCAAATCATAAACCAAAATCGTTTGCATTTTTTCTTGTTTATCAAGGCCATAAGCTAATGCAGCAGCTGTAGGTTCATTAATAATTCTTTCAACTTCCAAACCGGCAATCTTACCAGCATTCTTTGTTGCTTGTCTTTGAGCATCATTAAAATAAGCAGGAACTGTAATAACTGCCCTTGTTACTTTCTCTCCTAAATAACTCTCAGCCGTAGCCTTTAAATCACCTAAAATCATTGCTGAAATTTCTTCAGGACTATATTTCTTATCGTCAATTATTATCTTTTCATTAGTACCTATTATTCTTTTTACTGATGAAACAGTATGCTTATTAGTAACAACTTGTCTTTTAGCAGCTCCACCAACAATCTTTTCATCATTTTTAAAAGCTACTACTGAAGGTGTTGTTCTTTCTCCTTCAGGATTAGCTATCACCTTAGCCTCGCCACCTTCAAAAATACTTACACAACTATTTGTTGTGCCTAAATCAATACCTATTATTTTACTCATTTTATCACCTTTCCTTATTCACTTACCCGTACCATAGCGGGTCTAATAACTTTGTCTTTTAATAAATAACCTTTTTGCATTACTTCAATTATCATGCCCGGTTTTAAACTATCACTTTTTTCTGTTAAAACTGCCTGATGATAAGTCGGATCAAAGGGTTTATTATTACCATCAATTGCCACAACTTCATATTTTATTAAGCTATCTTTTAAATGACAATAAATCATCTTAAAACCTGATAGAAACTTAGAAACTTCATCATTTAATTTGTCATCATCCATATTAATAGCACGTTCAAAATTATCCAAAACTGGTAAAATTTCTTTTACCAAATCCTCATTAGAATACTTTAACATTCTTGATAATTCTTCATCTTTTCGCTTACGATAATTAATCAATTCTGCTTCCTTAAGTAAAGTTTTAGCACTTAATTCTTTAACCTTATTTTCTAAATCTTTAACTTTGTCTTTTTTTGGTTTTTTCTTTTCCTTTGGTTTTTCTTCATCATTTAAGCTTTTGTCCTCACAAGAACAATCCTCATCACAAGTACATTCTTCATCACAAGAACAATCCTCATCACAAGTACAATTATTATGTTCCTCTTTTAAAGCATCATTAGTAATATCTTCTTTTTGTTTCAATCGTTTCACCTCTCAATATTATTTTTTATGTAATCAAGCAAAGACAAAGCTCGATCATACTCCATTCTCTTTGGTCCAATCAATGCAATCGTTCCCTCTTCCCCATTAAAATTATACTTTGTTTTTATGACCGTTACATCCTCATCAAATTCATTCTCACTCCCAATGTAAATATTAATACCGTTATCCTTTTCTTTAATACTATTAATGATTTCTTGATCTTCAAATTTACCAATAATTTCTCTAATTTTACTAGTATTATTAAATTCCGGCTGCATCAAAATATTCTTAGTACCAGCCATTTTAAAATTAGATCCATTAGTAAAATCACTAAAAACATTATAAAAAGCATTATATAAGACCTCATGCTGCTTAACAAATTTAGAAATAACTGGCTTAACCTCAAATTCAAGCTTACTACTAACTTCATTAATTGGTGTACCAATAATCAATTGATTAATCAAATCAACCGTTTGTTTTATTTCTATTTTAGAAACACTTGCATCAATAATTAAATTACGATTTTCAACATGTCCCTTATCAGTAATAACAATCGCAATCAAATTATTTTCACCAATTGGTATTACTTCAACTTTAGTAACTTTGTTCTCACTAGAAGAACTTCCCAAAACAATAGAAGTATAATTAGTAAGTTCTGAAATTATTTCCATACTCTTAATAATCGTATCATTTAACATAAGCGAATTATTATGAAATATCGTCTGAAGTTTAAGTAAATCATCACCAGTAATTTCCTTAGGTTTCATAATGTAATCAACATAATAACGGTAACCCTTTTCACTAGGAATTCGTCCTGAGGAAGTATGCATCTTTTCAATTAAATTATTTTCTTCTAAAAAACCCATTTCATTTCTAATTGTCGCGCTAGAACATTTCATAATTTCCGAAAGCGACTTAGAGCTTACCGGCCGAGCCGTCTTAATATAATCTTCAATGATTAATTTCAACAACTTAGCTTGTCTTTTATTGAGCATAATCCACCTCCAAATAATGCATTAAATATATTTTTAACACCTATTTATTAACATATAAAATAAGCATTAAATTCATTATACTATTATATGTTAGCATTGTCAATATATGAGTGCTAAAAAGTAAAATTTTTTCTATTAATGAAAATAACCCATAAATAAACTTTAATGAGTGAATTTTTAAAAAAATCACATAATAAAAAAAGAGGCTGGTTACAATGATTTTATATCTATTAATATTTCTATCTAAAGTAATAGAAAATACACTATCTACCTTAAGACTAATTATCGTAGCAAGTGGCAAAAAACTATTAGGTGCCATTTTAAATTTTCTTATTGCTCTCATATGGATCTTTTCAACCGGAGCTGTCATCGTAAATATAAATACTGATCCGTTAAAAATTATATTCTTCGCTCTTGGTTCTTTTTTTGGATCCTATATTGGTAGCATAATTGAAGAAAAAGTAGCATTAGGTAATAACATGTTATTTACTATTATTAATAAAAATATAGCTAAGTATCTTGTCAATACATTAAAAAAACAAAATCATATCGTTACCATCATAAACAGTGACAAAAATGATGATAAAATAATACTAATAATTATACTAAAAAGAAAACAACGAAAAAACGTTGTAAATCTAATTAGACAATTAGATAAAAAGTCTATTATAATTTCTGAAAATGTATGGAATATGGAAATCACTAATTAATAAAACTAACATTCATCGCTAAATAAATATGCACAATCCGTAATAACGCCCACATTATATTTAAGAATATTCTTTTTAAGTTTATTAAATAATTTAATATCATCAACTGTCCACACATAATTTTTTTTAAATTTAAAAACTACCTTACTAAGATGGCGATAATTAATACTATTAAAACTTAAATTATTATAAAACTTATCAGCATTTAATTTAACACCAATAATAAGTCCGATTTTATAACAATAATTTTTTTTAACAAATTTACATAAGTTATAATTAAAACTACATAAAATAATATTACGATTAGGATATTTATCTAAAACAGTCATCAAACTAACAATTAAATTTTCAAAATGATCTGTTTCCTCCTTAATTTCAATCAAAATCTTTTTACCATTACTAATATTAGCTAAAACACTCTCTAACGTAGTAATCTTAGACGGATGAGTAACTGTACCAAAATTATAAACTTGTAACTGTGACAAAGTAAAATCCTTAACTAAACCCATCCCATCACTAACATTATTTATTAAGCAATCATGAATAACAACAATCTTATTATCTTTTGTCATTCTAATATCAATCTCAATGCCAGCAACATAATTTTTATTAATACTATCCATAATAGCTTCTAATGTATTTTCTGCATATTGATGATTATTATTACCCCGATGTGCAATTAGTTCCATCACACGCCACCTCTAATAAAACATATTCTAATAACTCCGCATTAATACTTTCAATACTTCTTATTTCTTTGTTTCTTACACACTCGATCGTTTTAAAGTTATATCGCCCAGCAATCTCTTTATAAACCATCTCTGCCTTTTTTAAATAATTTTCATCTTCTTCATGTTCATCAAGAAAAAGACGATTTTTTTTCAAAATAGTTGCATACTCTGTTGGCATATGTAAAAAAATAAGTAAATCCGGTTTAGGTAATTCTAACAAATCAAACTCTAACTTATCAAGAAAATCATATAATTTAATTCGTTCATCAACTAGTTCAAATTTACCAGCCTGATGAGCCATATTAGAATAAACATAACGATCAATTATAACATTTACTCCATCATCGATAAATTTTAAAATTTCTTTATAATTATATCTTCTATCAGCAGCAAAAAACAAACTACTTACATAAGGGTCAACATTAACAGCTTTTTCTAAAAACCAACCCTTACATATTTCTGCCTTACCCAAATAAGGACCACCAACTATTTTACCAGTTGGCGAATCATAATTGGGATAAGAAAAATAACTAGTCAAAATATTATTATCATTCAATTTTTTCAATAAATTCCTCGTCTGCGTTTCCTTACCTGAACAATCTGTTCCCTCAATAACAATTATCTTCCCACGCATACTATTTCCTCCAATACTTCACAAATTTATATTTTATAGAATATTCTTCACCATGACCAATAACACATGAGTGCCAATTATTACGGTTAAAATCAGGGAAATACACATCTGCTAATAAAGAATTTTCAATTTCAGTTAAATACATCACATCAACTAAATCAATAAATTGTTCATAAATAGAAGCACCACCAATAATAAAAACATCTTCATAATCTTTCAAACCCTTTAAAAGTTTTTCCATACTAGTAAAACAAATGACATCATTAACCTTAAATTCCTTCAAAGAAAGAACTAAATGTTTCCGTCCGGGTAATAAAGCAGGCAAAGATTTAAAAGTATTATAACCCATAACAATTGCCTTATTCATTGTTATTTTTTTGAAAAATTTTAAATCTGCCGATAAACGCCAAATAAGATCATTATTTAAACCAAGTTCATTATTAGCGCCTATTGCCGCTATTATCGTTAATTTAATCATAAGCCTACTGTGCTATCGGCATTGCTATAAATGGCGCCGAAACGTAATCACTAAGTTTAATATCTTTATTATCCTCACTATTATCAAAAGCAAAAAAATCATCTAAGGATGCAAGTGTTAAAAATGGTTTTTTCTTCATAATCATTAATTCTAATATAAGTTTATCTTCCAACAATTCTTTAGAACTATTTTTAGTTATATTGTCTAAAAGATTATCATAAATAAATTGAATTTCTTTATCACTATTTTCTTTAATAACTTGTTCCCATTTTTCCATTAAACGAAATCTTTTTAATAACAGTTTCATTTGTTCAATCTGATTTTCATAAATATGTGCATCCATTATACTCCAGTTTAAATTACCTATTTTTAATCCTGAAACAGTAGCAAACATACAAAGTAAAATAGCATATTGACTAACATTAAAAGGTAATCCTAAAGCAACATCACAGCTTCTTTGATGAACAAAAACATGAAGCCTATTGTTCATAACCTTCCACTCACTATTCCAAACACAAGATGGTAAAACAGCTGTTGACATATATTCATCTTGCCATAAACTAATAACCATTCGACGATCGTGCGGATTATTTTTAAGTTGATTTAAAACATATTGCGGTCTTTTAAATTTATTATTAATAAAGCCATAAGCCGTCCCTATTGTCCCAGCATAATCTTTACCAAAATACTTTTTAACAGATTCTAACTTATAACCACCATTATTATCTGAAACATTTTGCGAAGCATACCAGTATCCATCATCTTTTATTGCCCACTCATCCCAAATATGATTTCCACGCTGATGAAGCCAGCTAACATCATTAGACTGCGCCTGGTAAATCCATAACAATTCTGAAAGAGCATTTTTAATATTAACTTTTTTTACCTCCAATATTGGAAAACAATCACCAACATCTAATTTAAAATATTCTCCTTCTACACTAAAGCAATCAATACCAGTACGATTTTCAACTCTTTCACCTTTATTAATTATTTTATCTACTAGATCACAATAAACACGATCAAAATTTCTAATAACAGCATCATCTCGATTTATAACATAATTTTTACTATCGATTAACATAAAATATCCTCCTTTTCTTAATCACTTATGTTATTACTATCAAAATTAACATTTAAAAACTTTCGACTTGCTAAAAAGTCACACATATGAACAAATTTTTGAAACTTATTTTTTGGAACTGGTAAAACAACATCACTATAATTATTAGTGTTCCATGGTCCCATATGACTTTCAATTACATTAGTAATAAATAAAATTTCATTATCAGTCAAACTTAATTTATCCTTGTTTTCTCTAATGTAATTAGCAATCAACATTGGATGATCAAACAATACATACTTGCTTTTAGAAATACCCGACTTTAAACCATCATGTAAAATCAAAGCAAAAATCATTAAATCCTTTTCCGCATTTTTAAAAGATTCACCTATAATAGGATTTTCAAGTAATTCATGGGCGATCTTCACTGCTACTTTAGTATGCCTTAATAATCCTCCATCACCACTTGCAAAACTCGGATGATATTTTCCTGTTGAACTAGCAGGAACAGTAAAAAAATAATCTGGTAATAGATTAATTAAAATTTTAATATTTTCCTTATATTTATCATTTTTAATATAATTAACCTCATCTGTAAAATAATCGACTTTGTTCATAACTAACCTCCATTACTATTTCATTATACAACAAATTATGAATTTTTTCTATAAAATAAATGATAATTTTTTTTATATTTTACTGGAACTTTTTTTACAATAAAAGGAATAGTTCCTAA
>JAVWOV010000008.1:0-8890 GCA_036636255.1 Bacilli bacterium | reverse complement strand
CAAATAAAAAGCTTTGAATAAATCAAAACTTTTTATTTTATAGTAAAACTAACACCTTTTTTCTCGTTTTTAACACTTACTTCGTAATCTAATAAAGCCACCGTTTTCTTAACAATCGACAAACCTAAACCAAATTGCCCCTTAATACCTTTCTTATAAGGAGTAAAAATATCATCAAGTATATTATCATCTATAGTTGGCCCATCATTATAAAATATAACTTTATTATTTTTCACTGTTACTTTTATTTCCGTCAAAGCATATCTCATAAAATTATTTAAAATATTATCAATAATAGCTTCCCACATATCATAGGTACCATTAAAAACACGCTTTTTATCAGAAACATTAACTGTCCATTTAATATTCTTTTTTTGAACCTTAAATTTTTCAACTGACGATTCAATAATAGGAACAATATCAACTCTTTCTTTATGATAACAATTAGAATCTTTAATATAATTTATTTTATTTAAATATAGTAAGGAGTGTACTTTTAATTCTAATTTATCAACCTGATTTTCGATTATCTTCATACCCGCTTCTTTATTTTGAACACCATCATTCATCGCCTCGATATATGATTTTATTACCGTAAGAGGTGTTTTAAAATCATGTGAAATATTTTGATACATCTGGTTTTTATATTCTTCCTGTTCTTTAATAGCCAGGCGCATATCATCAATAGCATCCGATAGAACTTTCAGTTCATCTTCGGTTTTATAATCGTAATTTGACACATAATCGTCATTATCAAAATTGTCAATTTTTTCCTTTAATTTTTCAATCTTCAATACTAAATTTCTTGACCACCAAATAAGTAAAACTAAAATAAGTAAAAAAGTTATAAAAATAATTGGAAATATAGCATATAAAATGTCTCTTTTAATTTGTTTAGCAAAATTATCATTAGTAATAGTAACCTTCGTAACATACTCATTACTCACTTTCGAATAGTAATATGTTTTTGAATTAAGGCTAAACTTACCTTGATTTTTTTTAACATGTTTAAGAATTTGCTTAGGATCCTCTTTAATAATATCACTAAGATTTTCCGATATAATTATATCCTTATCAGCAATATAAATATATGCAATTTCTTCATTAAAGCCTGCATCAACATTTGTTTTAATATCACTCATCGGTTGTTTTAAATTTTGATATATATTTTTTTCATATATTGGGAGTAATACTCTTGGTAACAACAACCTTAAGCAAATGAAAATAAGTAATAAAATTACAATCGTAATCGAAACAAGTTGATGAAATAAATTATGTTTTAAATTTTTCACGATAAACGATATCCATACCCATAAATGGTACTAACCCGTAACTTAGTCATCTTTCTTCTAAGCCGTCTAACCAAATCATCAACAACCCGATCACTACCAAAGTAATCATTTCCCCATACACCAGTTAAAATATCATCGCGACTAAATGATTTATCCTTATTATTTAAAAATAATACCAATAAATCAAATTCCAACGTTGTTAATTTTATTTCTTGATCTTTTTCAAAAACAACTCGCTTATTTAAATTGATTTTATAAGTTTCATATAAAACCATATCATTCAATTTACGATAAACGCGTTTTATAATATTATTAACCCGCAAAATCAGTTCTTTAGGTGAATATGGTTTAGTAATATAATCATCACTTCCTAACTCTAACCCAATAATTTTATCTAAATCCTGATCACGCGCAGAAGTAAAAATCACTGGAACATTTAAATCCGTTTCCCTAATCTTTTTAATAATATCATAACCACTTATACTATCACCTAGCATAATATCTAAAATCCATAAGTGAACCTCTTCTTGACCAACATAATCAATAGCTGATTCACCGTTATAAAAATTAACAACCTCATACTTTTCTCTTTCCAAATACGATTTAATTAAAACATTAAGATTTTTTTCATCTTCAACTAAACAAATTCGATACATCTAAACACCTCTTATAATAAGTATAACACTACTAATTATTTTTTTCTACTAATTATCACCTTCTTCTTGCTTATAAATTATTTTAGGAGCGTATTTATTTTTTAGTATAAATAAGTAAATTTATAAATTTTTGTCCATCTATCACCTCCGTATGAATTAATTATAAAACAAAAATATGGTTAGAATATAATAAAAATGCGGAAAATTATGGGATTAAAAAAACAATATAAATATATTGTTTATTTACCTTGCCATCTATTAGTAACATCACAATTACTACTAATTGGCGCCGGATTAGGAACGTCCATACTAATAATCATTGGAATTTTAAACGCTTTACCAAACGCAATACATGTCCCTGATTGTAAACTTTTCTGCTTTTCAATAATTTCCGCACTAATATTAGGTAACATCTTTTTAATATACTCTAAATCTCGCGGATGCGTTAACTTAAAAATAATAAAATTAGAACACTGTGAAATAACTGTTTCCGATATTTCCACCGGTCGCTGAGAAATAATATCTAACATTACGCCATACTTTCTTCCTTCTTTAGCAATACGGTCAAAAATATTATAACCTATTAAAAATTGATCGCTATCATTTTGAATATAACGATGCGCCTCTTCCAAAAAAATATGAAAAGGAATCGATGCTATATTAGGAAGTTTTTTAGCAAACAAAAATAACATACGACTAAAAATTTTAGTAATTGTCTTAGCTATTGAATCTTCAGTATCTTCCAAATTAAAATTAATAATTTGACTCTTCTTACCATCATTAGCAACTAAACTAGCAATATAATTATTCATCGTAATATAAGAATCATAAGCAAAAAACTTAGCATACTCGCCAATTGCCAATGAATGCAATCTAACTTTCAATGTAATGGCCTCATTATACATCTTTTCATTACGTAAAAGTCCTTCCGAAATCAACGTGAAATTAAGAGCTTTCTCTAAATCATTAAGCGTAAAAAACTTAGCTTGTTCTGGTTCATAAGACCCGTACTCAGGTTTGATAAAATCACTAATATGCTTAGTAACTAAAACACTTTCCGTAAATTGACCAGCTGTATCAATTGTAAAACACTCGCGAAATTTTCTTGTATAACCAACACCTTGAACTGAAGCATCTAAATTAAATTCATTTGTTTGACAACTAGCAATAATTGAAAAAATATCATTTCTTTTACTAGCCGAAGTTTGATTACTATACAAAATAGTCATAATTGCCTTCGCAATTAAATAGTTTTTATACTTATTAGCATCAGAAGCTGATTGAGAAAAAATAGCTACCAATTTTAACATCTGTTCAATAATAGGTAATTGTGAATGACTATTAGCCCCTAGTAATAAAGCCATATCATCAACGTTCAATAACCAAAGTGGTAATTTAAGTGGTAATCCACCATCTAAAGCATTAGTTGTATAAAACTTAAAACTATAATTAGAATTTATCTTATCAATAGATTTAAAAGCATTATGATATTCTCCGTAAGCATCAAAAATAAACAAATTAGCTCGATAAGGTATACAATTAGGATTATTAAAAATATTTTGAATAATTCTTGCTACCCCCCAAGACTTACCACTACCTGTATTACCAAAAATAGCTAAATGATTACTAAATAAATCATTAATATTAACTGCCACTTCTAAATTATTATACAAAGGACTTCGTCCCAAAACAAAACTATCTTGGTTAATCACACCAATCAACATTTTTACCTCGTCGTTAGTAATCACCCTTATAACTGATTTTAAAGTAGGCTTTTTAATAACCCCACCAACAAATTTATCATTAATAATTTCTCCTAAAAAAGAAATTTTAACAATTGCTTCATCGATATCTAAAACCTCCCCAAGCACTTTCCTACCATCATCCTCAAAAATAACATGTAAATTCATTAAATTAGTCATAATCGACACATTTAGTTTAATACGCACATGTGCCATATTATTACTTATGTAAACAATCTTATCAAACATATTACCCGAACCCCTTTTCTATAAATTATTTAATTCATTTCTGATTTTTTCATCCTTAATATTACTAATTATATTAGCTAATTTTTTATCACGCTCATACATTTTTAACTTATTTTCAAATAACAACAGTTTAACTTCCACACCCTTGAGCTGATTAAATATAGCATTCCTACTAATACTTTCATTATCACCAATTTCTTGTAACGATAAATTATTAAAATAATAATCCTTAAAACAATTTTGCTGTTTTAATGTCAATAGTTCACCGTAATAATCAAATAAATTAGTAAGTAATAAACGCTTATCCATTTAACAAACCAAACATTACCAAGAAAGCAAATAGTAATCCCCCACTTAAATAAATGTAAGTAACCACTTTAGTCTTAAAAAACATATAATTATTTATTGCCATAATAAATAATAACAACGAAAGTAACATTTGTAAACCAAACAAAAAACTATGATTATAAATGGCAAGTATTCCAAAAAAAACAGTTCCAAACATAAGCGTAACTTGAGCTAAGAAAAGGACATCTTTATATTTCATCTTTATCACCTTCCATATCCTTAAATAAACCATAAATATACTTTTCAATATCAAAAATTTTTAAATCATTCTTCTTTTCACCCAATCCAACATACTTAACAGGCAAATTAGTTTCATCCTTAATAGCTAAAACAATTCCCCCTTTTGCTGTACCATCAAGTTTTGTTAAAACAACTCCCGTAATATTAGTAATCTCCTTAAATCGCTTAGCTTGACTAATTCCATTTTGACCGGTCGTAGCATCAATGACTAGTAATGTTTCATGGGGAGCATTAGGAATCAATCTACTAATAACCTTGTTTATCTTAGAAAGTTCACTCATCAAATTAATCTTGTTTTGTAATCTGCCCGCTGTATCAATCAAAACAACATCATAATTTTCATTCTTAGCTTTCGTTAATCCATCAAAAATAACACTAGCAGGATCAGTTTCATCTTGATAAACAATATCAACATCAACATCAATCGCCCATTGATTTAATTGTTCAACTGCTCCCGCTCTAAAAGTATCTCCTGCTACTAATAAAACCTTTTTATTAGCCCGCTTTAATTGATACGCAAGTTTCCCAATAGTAGTGGTTTTCCCAACCCCATTAACACCTACAAACAACATCACTGTTGGACCATCTGAAGCATAATTTATCTTATTAACAATAATGTCATTTGCTACATAAATAATAAACATCTCATCAACAATTATTTCTCGTAAATCTAAAGATGAAATAATATTTTCACGCTTAACACGTTTCTTAAGCTTATCGATAAATTTCATTACCGTCATAACACCAATATCAGCCATAATAAGTATTTCTTCTAACTCATCAAAATAATCAACACTAATGCGTTTATATTTATTATTTAAAATGTTTAATTGATTAGAAAAAACATGTCTAGTCTTAGCTAAGCCAACATCATAAGATAATGTCTCATCTCTTTCTTTAGCTGTAAAAATTTTTTTAAATTTATTAAATAATTCCATAAATCATCTCGTCTTCTATCTATACAACATTTTACACTATTTTTAAATTTTTTTCCACAAAAAAATGAAAACAATTAAATTTTCATCTTAAATATTTTTTATTTCACTACTAATTTGTCTTGTATACAAAATCATTGCTAAATATACTATGATAGCTAAACTCCCCAAAGCAATCGCAATATAATATAAATCAAAAATCAAAACAAAACATGTAACTAAAAGCACTAATGATAACATAATAACTTCCGTATTAATTATTTGACGGATTTTAGTTCTTAAATATTTTCGTTTCGCCGAAGTATTCTTAAACTTTTTGACCTTTATAACACTCAAAATATCCATTTTAAATTTCATAAATTCCCTCCAACAAGAAAATATTTTAACATATTAACTAATTTATGTCAAATTACCATTAAAATATTTTTATCTGATCAGATATCCAAACATTTATACTCACAATTTATAAAACATATTAATAATTAAAACTTTTCTCTTTTTAAGCAAACATATTTGGGCCATTCACACATCCTTGGCATTTTACTAAACGAAACTTTCTTATCAGCCAATGTAACGAGCCACCCTTCGAGAAATCTGGGAGGAGTAAGATTCAAAGGAAACATATGTCTCAAAATAGCATCAGCAATTATTTCATCCATTAATAAAGGAAAATATTTATAGGCATTTATCATGGCTTTTTTAGCATGAACAAAACCATGAAGATTAGCAATACTTCCTTTATATGTTGGTAAAAAACGTGAGCGATAACTCTCATCTAACTTTTGTAAAGATTCCGAATATTGCCAAGCTTCAGGATAAAAATCATGAAGTAACCCTGCAATCGCACAAACACGTGTTGAAGCACCACACCTTTTAGCAAACTTAAACGCCGCAAAAGAAACATCTACACAATGAGTAAAAACACTATCATCATGATGTTTAATTATTTTTCGCTTTTGAAATTCACGACTTGTTACAATTTGTTCAACGATTAAAAACCATTCATCAAAAAATGGATCATTCATTATATCCCCAAAATCTTTTAACATTGTTAATTTTTTCATCCTTCACCTTCTTTTCAATTAATATATCAATAATTATAACACTTATAAAAATACTTGTCAAAAATTAAATATAAATTATACAAAATATTTTCGGATTTTCTTACTATAAACAAGTAAAAATGTTAAACATATCAATAAAACACCATTTAAAATAAATAAAAAACACAAATACTTATCATTATTATTATCACTACTAACTGAATTTTCATTAAAAATCACCTTATCAGAATTTTTATAACCAATAATCACATAACGATTATCTAAAAAATGTAATGATGAAATTGCTGATACATTTTTTTTGATTAAACTATGATTATAAAAATCAAAACGTTTAACATTATTATAATCACTTAGTATACCACAAATATCACATAAAACTCGATAAGCATTAACAATAATGTTAAATCTTTCTTTAATAAAATGCCTATTATACTTCCAAAATCAGACCTTCTAAATAAGCACTAGTTGGAATAACTGTTGTCCATTCATAATTAACCGAAAAACGATAAATAATCACCCACAATAAATATCTGTAAAACTTTCGAATGAAACTCTTTTTGATTTTAAGCTAATCTTAATATTATAATTAAATTGATCATAATTCCACTTATCGCTTGCTACACTTAAAAAATAATCATTATAACCAGTTAAATCCTTAAAGATTCCATCATTAGGTCTTATACTAATATCCAAAAAATCATAAATAGCTAACTAAGATTGGCTTGATGTTGTTGTTTTATTTAAAATTTTTCTTAACTGATCATCATTTTATACATTCGTGCCTAAATTATTAATAACACTAAATTAAGTAACCTTATCTACTATTTTTTTGAACATTTAAATAAAAAGTATCTTTTATATTAAAATCAACTTCATTACTACCATAATATTTTTAAAAAAATAATAATAACAATAACCTTCCCATGAAATCCCTCTTTCATATTATTTTATTAAAGAAAATAAAAAAAAGACCAATAAGTCTTAATTAACAACATGATGACAAACATTAAAAGTACCATTAGTAATTCGTTCAAAAACATAACCATTTTTTTTGCCATAATCAATAATTCCTTTTAAAGATTCAACTGTTTGTTGATTCAATGCGTAATCATGCATTAAAACAACATAAGAATGATAATTACCTAAATTAGTAATAACATTGTTTATAATCGCTTGACTACCAATTCTTCTAGTATCACCTGAATCAATATTCCAATCATAATAAACAAAACCACGTTTATTAACTTCCTTAATTAAACTACTCATAATACCTTTATTAAACATACTTACTGTATTAGAACTTCCTCCCGGAAAACGTATTATATTAGATATTTTACCAGTAATTGCTTTGGCATAATTTTGAACATCCATTAAATCAATAAAATAATTATCTAAAGATGAATAAATATATTTATAATCATGAGTACTACTATGTAACCCTATTGTATGACCTTCGTCATCAATCCGTTTAATCACATCATTAAAAGATGGATCTTTTTTAATCACAAAAAAAGTAGCCTTAATGTTTTCCTGCTTTAAAATATCCAAAACTTGATTTGTTATAACTGATGGCCCATCATCAAACGTTAAATAAATAGTTTTTAAATTATGATCTTCCGGTTCAACAACAAAAATAGTTCGTTTGACTGTTTTTTTATTACCACTTTTATCTGTTGCTGTATACAAAATATTGTAAGTACCTTTTTTATTTACATCAATATGGCCAATCATTTCAACTTTATTAGTGATATTACCATCATTATTATCAAAAGCTTTAAAACCTGGTTCGACATATTTAGACCCTTTTTTTAAATAAAAATTATTATTACCTATTAATGTGATTTCCGGTAATACATCATCATTAATAATAACTTTTAAAACATTAGAAGCTCTTATAATTCCATAATCAATCATATAAGTAATATTATAAATACCGGCTTGTTTAGTATTAACATTACTTTTTATTCTAAGATGACTAGTCAAATCTTTCTTTAAAAAGTGAGCTTTAACTACTGGAAATTGAAATTCATCACTCATTTTAACAACATAAGTGGCTGGTATTAATATAACCGGTTTAATATTTACTAATATTAAAATAACAAATTCTAAAAAAAAGACAAACAATAATTTTATTGTTATATTATTAAAAATTTTTTTCATAATATTTTCACCTTACACTTCTTTATTATGTTAAAAATTAACAAGTTCATACTTCAAAAAATCTATCAATTAGTAACAAAATAATTTAAAGTTAAAATTATTATAACACGTATAATACTAATTAGTAAATAATACAAGTTCATACTTCAAAAAAATATGATTATCATATGATATTGTCATAGTATGTTATCATTTGATTTTGTC
>JAVWOV010000007.1:0-21498 GCA_036636255.1 Bacilli bacterium | reverse complement strand
TTTATTTTACCACACTGTCCACATTTTTGTGTCTATATATCTATACTAACACCATCTATACTAACACCAACTTGCTTCTTTTAAAAGATACATGGAAAAAGCACACACAAATAATATATATGCTTAAAAATTTCTGTTAATATTTAATATTTTTTTATGACATTTTCATTTGATATTGACAGGTTATTTTTTTGATCGTGGATGACATTTTAAATAAACATGACGCATATGATCATTTGACAAATGCATATAAATTGCTGTTGTTGATAAATTAGTATGACCTAAGAGTTCTTGTACACATTTTAAATCAGCGCCCTCATTTAATAAAGTAGTAGCAAAGGTATGTCTTATAACATGAGGACTAATAGCAAATTTTAACCCAGCTAGATTACCAGATGTTAAAACGATTTCTCGAACCAATCGATCAGAAAGTTGTTTTCCATGTTGATTCAAAAATAAATAATCACTATTTGCTATATTTAAAAATATACGACCGTTTTTAAGATAATCATTTAACTTAACTAAACAAATGGAACCAAATAAAACATAACGTTGTTTATTTCCTTTACCAGTTATTTTTATTTTACAATCATCTTTATTAATATCTGTTAATTTAATATTAACTAGTTCACTTACTCTTACACCAGTCGAGTATAACATTTCAAGCACTAACGCATTTCGTTTACCAATATAAGTATTAGTATTGTTTACTGTTAAAACAGCTTCTATTTCCTTATAATTTAAAACTTTTGGTAAAAAGCGATCAGCTTTAGGACTAACAATTAATTCCATTGGGTTACTAACAATGATTTTTTCAGCATATAAATATTTATAAAAACTTCTAAGCGTACTAATATATCGAGCAATCGTTTTTTTACTATATTTTTGTTTAAATAAAAATTCTAAATAATTTCTTATATCTTGATATATTACATTTTCCATTTTTTTATTTAAAATAAATTGTTTAAACTTTTTTAAATCCTGTTCATAACTAATTATTGTACAAATAGCATAGTTCTGTTCAAATTTCAAATAATTTAAAAATTTAGTAATTAAATTTTCCATAAATATATCTAAAAACTATTAAATAGCTTAAAGCTATTTAATAGTTTTCTCCATTGTTGGTATTTTATCAGGAAATTTTTTGTAATAATCAAGTACATTTTGCATATGGTCACTATTTTGGTTTATCTCAGCTCGTATTTTTTTTAATTGATTTAATTCTTCTTTAACTATGATTTTTTCATCAACAAAAATAGATGGCTTATATTCACCATTTTCTAAAGTAAAAAGACTGTTTTCGGCTAAATTTGATGTCTTTTGTATTTCTTCCTTATATGTATTTAATGGGCTTAAAGATTGATTAGCCTTAATGGAAGTATTTAATATATTTAAGTTATTAGCAATTCTAAATTTTTCTTCATAATTCCATTTTAGATCAATTTGTTTATCATCAGCATACATTAAGGAGGCAAAATCTCTAACATAAGAATACCTAATTACGCCCCTATCAACAAATTTTTGTTTTAAATTTCTTTCGTTAAGCCATGTATCACATTCAGAAGGATCACTAAATTTATATGCACTAATGCTTCCAATCATAGTATTATTAATATATTTTTTATTAACATATTTTTTGAAAAATTTTTCGTCAGCAATTTTTTCTTTTAAATATTCAAAAAAGCAATTAAATTTATCGTCTTTTATATCACCATCATTACAAATTTCTTTAAAATCATGCATATATTTAAAAAGCACTCTTTTTGGTTCAAAATAATCACCAGTTTTTGTTTTACAAATAATAAACATATCTTTAGCAATAAAATGATAATCATATAAAACACCTAATTCTGAACTAATTGCTAATATTGTTTCTTTGTTATCAATTATATAATCTTTCATATTATTATAGTTTATTGTGTAATTATCAATTACCTGAAGTGGATATTTAAAATTATTTTTATTTGTTTGTTTATTATTAGTGAATGGAACTAATATTCCGTTATTTTTTTCATCTACAATTACTAGACTATATTTTTTTTGCTTATTTTTTTCCATCTAAATCACCTTACAATAATACTAACAAAGTAAAATTGTTTTGTCAATATTTGCTATTATTTTAATATATATGCATAAGGATTACTTACTGTTTTCTCGTTTATAATCAATTTTTTATTAATTTTTTCCGTGCTAAAAATTTCTTTTCGTGCCTCTTCAAGTGTTTTCATAATGACAACATCCAAACCTCTAGCACCCGTTTTTAACTTGAATGCCTCTCTAGCAATGGCTTCGATTAAATTTTCATCATATTGTAATGTAATATTATATTGCTCTTTTAATAATTTTGTAAAGAATAACAATAAATTTTCGTCAGAACTTTCTAATATTGTTTGTAATGTGTTTTCTGTTATTTTGTTCATTAAAATCCATGTATTAATCCGACCGATCCATTCACCAGGAATACCGTAATTAATAAAATTTTCTGGTTGTAATTGTTTAAAAGTATTCATACTTTCATCGATTAACGGTGTATTAAATCCGGCTGTTTTTGGATGCCCAATCTTATTATTCATACCTGCAAAAGCTCCTAAACCGACAAAAACAATATTTTTGGTATCAAATTCGCCAATTCCTCGTAAAAAGAATTTATGACTTTCCATAATTTTTAAAAGTCCATCAAATACTGCTTTAGTTGAAACAACGTCTTCGTTTTTAATTTGAGCTTTTTTATCAATTTCATCCATTATGACTATTCCTCGTTCAGCCTTATTTAAATTACCATCGGCTTTACTATATAAATCGTGCAAAATCTCATCGCATCCTCGGCCTACATATCCCTCTTCGGTAAATTTTGTACTATCTTCTACCACCAACGGAACATTAATATTTTTGGCAATTATATCTAGAATTTTTGTTTTACCGGTTCCTGTATCGCCTGCTATCAAAATATTTGCTTTCATCTTAGTTATCATATTGTCGTTTCTATTAACAGCTAAATAATGTTGTTTAATTGCCACAACAATATCTTCTATCTGACTATCCTGACCTTTAATTACTTTTTTAACTTCTCTACATAAATTATTATAATTAATATCAAAAAAAGTGTTGTTTTTTAACTCTAAATTTGAAGTTGATAATGTCTTATTTATGGAACAACATTTTGAATTATTATTAAGTTTTTTTATAATTTTTTCGTCGTGTTTAGAATAAAAAAAATTTAAATTTGGATCGACTTCTATAGCATTTAAATCCTCATTAGTTACTTTATAGAAATTAAAACTATCTGTTTCGGCAATATATTTTTGAAAATATTGTTTACTACATATGTCTTTTATATAATAAGCAATATAATCACATAAAAATTCATCACCTTCGTATCCACCATATTCAAAACACAGATTTGCAATAGATATAGGGAAAATATATTTTAAAACACCACACTCATCAAAATTATTTAAATGTTGTTCTGTATCATTTTCTACAATAAAGTTTTTTTCATTATCAAAATAACCAATTATATATTTTAAAACAGAAACTTCTTTATAACCACTATCGTGGATACCTAAATCATTTAATTTAACCTTAGCCGCTACATATTTTTCCATGTTCCACCTCACTAGTTATCTATTATAGCAAAAAATTAATAAAAGTAAATAAATTTTTTCAAATAATACCAATTATATTATTTGATTATATAATTAATATTATTTCATTACTTATTAAAATTATAAAAAATTAAGAAATGAATCTTAATTTTCTTCTTTTTTATAATCACAACTGCTACATTTAATTATATCTTTTTTATTAACTAACATACTAGCACATTTAGGACACTTTTTCCCAATTGGTAAATCCCAATATGCTGTTTTACACTCGGGATAATGATTACAACCATAAAAAATCTTACCACGGTGACTTTTTTTCTCAACAATCTTACCGTCACAATTAGGACAATCAGTAATAATTACTTCTTCTCTTGGCGACGTTTTAATATACTTACATGCTGGGAAATTACTACAAGCTGTAAATTGTCCGTACTTGCCTGTTCTAATAACTAATGGATGCTTACAATTAGGACATTCCTCACCTGTTTGAACCAACACTTTTTTAGGCATTTTATCGAATGCTTCCAAAACGGCTGGTTCAAACTCTTTATAAAAATCACTTAAAACATTGTACCAAACAATATCACCTAAAGCAATTTTATCTAAATCATCTTCCATCGAAGCGGTATAAGTAACATTAATTAAATGATTAAAATGTTCTTGTAACTTATCAGTTATTTCTATACCGATATCTGTAGGATAAAATTTCTTTTCTTGGAGTAATACATAACCTCGGCTTTTGATAACATCCATCGTACTTGAATAAGTGCTTGGTCTACCAATTCCTAACTCTTCCATTTCTTTAATTAATTTAGCCTCTGTATAACGAGCAGGTGGCTTAGTAAAATGTTGATTCTTTAAAATATCATTAGAAACAATAACAGAAGAATTATAGTTAGCAAAATCTGGCAAAATAGCATCTTTCACATCTTCATAATCCGCATAAACCTTTAAATAACCGTCGAAAACAACAATTTGACCGGTTGATTTAAATTGATAATTATTATCATCTAATATTACTGTTGTATTATTAGTAATTGCATCACTCATTAATGATGCCAAAGATCGATAGTAAATTAAGCGATAAAGTTTAAATTGGTCATCTGTCAAATAAGGTTTTACACTGATTGGATCACGATTGATACTAGTTGGTCTTATTGCCTCATGAGCATCCTGAACATTATCCTTCTTTTTCCCCTTTTTAGCATAGCCAATATATTCTTTACCATATTTAGTATTAATATAACTGTAAGATTCTTTGATAAAATCATCAGCTAAACGAATAGAATCCGTACGCATATAAGTAATCAAACCTACTGTTTCTGAAGCAAGAGCAATCCCCTCATATAATTTTTGAGCAACACTCATCGTCTTCTTAGAAGTAAATCCTAACTTATTAGAAGCATCTTGCTGAATAGTACTGGTAATATAAGGAAATTTAGAAGCTTTCTTCTTCTTTTTATTATCAACAGAAGCAATTTTAAAGCTATTATGTAAGGAATCAACAATATTTTTAGCTTCGTCTTCTGTTTTAATAATAATATCTTTATGATCAAAATTGAATAATTCTGCTTTGAAATCATTAAAATTAGCGGTAATTGTCCAATATTCTTCGGATATAAATTTTTCGATTTCTCGTTCTCGATCAACAATTAATTTTAAAGCTACGCTTTGAACCCGACCAGCACTTTTACCATTTGTTTTAGATTGGACTAATTTACTTAATCTAAAACCAATAATTCGATCTAATATTCGTCGTGTTTCCTGGGAATTAACTAAATTTTGATCAATCTTTCGAGCATGCTTTAATGAATCTAAAATAGCATTTTTTGTAATTTCATTAAAAACAATTCGCTCATAATTATCGTTTTTAATTTCCAAAGCATCATATAAATGCCAAGAAATAGCCTCTCCTTCGCGATCAGGATCTGTTGCTAGATAAACAAAATCAGCAGCGGCAACATCTTTTTTTAATGCTGTTATATCCGCTTTTTTACCCCTTATATTAATATAATCTGGTTTAAAGTTGTTTTCTACATCGACACCTAAACCATATTGTCCTTTAGTTGATAAATCCCTAATATGCCCTTTTGATGAAACAACTTTATAATCACTTCCTAAATATTTTTCAATCGTATGTGATTTACTAGGTGACTCCACAATAACTAATTTTTTACCCACACAATACCTCCCTTGTTTTACATTATATATTTTATACACGAAATTTTAACTAATGTCAACTATAACAAAAAACTATTTATCTTTATTTTTACTAAAAAGCTTTTTAAGTTGTTTATATGAATCACTACTCTTTTTACCAACAAAAAAACCTATAAACCCTATAAAAAGGCCACCACAAATAAAAATAACTGTTTCCCAAAAATACATTTAATCACTCCTTATATGCTAATTATACCAAATATTAACTTAATTAGTCCAAAAAAACAAAAAAATCATAAATGATGATTTTTTTGTTAAAAATTTAATTTATACTTTAATACCTCTTTCACATTTGTTCCCCCAAACATCAATAAGTAAATTATCTTTATAAATCTTTAAAATTTCACAATCATTTGAACACTTACCACAATAATTACCAATAGTTTTAAAATTAATATTCTTAACATTTAAAGAATAAATAGCACCCGTTTGTTTTTGTTTTGCTAAAATTGCTACCCCAATAGCTCCCATTAAATGGCTATTAGGATCAACAATAACTTTCATTTTTAAAATTTCTTCAAAATATTTAACTACTCCTTTATTTTTACTAACTCCACCTTGAAAAATAACTGGTTCAATAATTTTTTTATTATTTGCTACATTATTTAAATAATTAATAACAATACTTTTACATAAACCGGCAATTATATCTTCTTTATTGTAACCAACCTGGGCTTTATGAATTAAATCTGATTCTGCAAAAACGGTACAACGTGCAGCAATTTTAACTGGATTACTAGATTTTAGAGCATAATCGCCAAAGGAGTTAATATCAACTTCTAAACGTTTGGCTTGACTTGATAAAAACGAACCGGTACCGGCCGCACATAATGTATTCATTGCATAATCCATAATTATCTCATTATCAATTAAAATAATTTTTGAATCTTGTCCACCAATTTCTAAAATAGTTCTGGCTTCCTTATAAAATGCCAATGTTCCCTTCGCATGAGCAATGATTTCGTTTTTCACGACATTAGCACCTAACATTAAACCAATTAATTTACGTGCACTACCAGTTGTTCCAATTCCTTTAATAACAACATTAGAAAGTTTAAATTTTTCAAGTAAAGTTTTAACTGCTACTATCGGATTACCTTTTGTCCAAATATAGGAAGACATAATAATAATATTATTATCATCAATAAGCACACCTTTAGTTGAAATAGAGCCAATATCAATACCTAAATAACCATTTTTCATCTTTTTTTCCTCATCTCTATTATGTCACAAAAAGCTTCTAATCTTGTCTTAATACCTGTTTCTGAAGTGTTAGCATCAAAGCTAAAATAAATAATTGGTACATTATAAGATTGACAAATTCTATTAATAATTGGCATAGCACCTATTTCTGGGGTACAAAAAGAAGATTTAATATGAATAATACCGTCATATTTATTACAACATAAAAATTTACATCGACCGATATTATCAGTGGCATCTGCCCCCATTTTATATTTAACATATTCCCGGGCATACTTTAAATATTTTTTACTGCCTGAAGATTTTTTAAATAATAAATAATAAACATTAGTAAATCTTTTAATTTCAATGCCTAACTGAGCTAATTCTTTTTCTAAAAAGTAATTTGCATAAGGTTCCATCACTGTGTATAATTCACCGATGATACCAACTTTTAAAACGGTTTTTGGTTTATTTATTCTTATTTTTTTAAATAATTTAAAATATTTATTATATTTTTTTCGCAAATTTAAGTAATTGTTAACTTGGGCAAAATCAATAAGCATTTGCTTTTGTAAATTAATAAAACTATTTTTTTTAACTTCAAAACCAATATTTGCTCGAATATAATGATCAATATTATCCATGTATTTAATCATTTTACTAGTTATAAATAAATATTTGATAAATGTTTTCCAATTAAATTTATTATCAATTGTTTTAAAAAGCTTATATAGTTTACTTAAGTTATAATTTCCCCCACTATTTAAATTGATAAAAATAAAGTCGTAACCTAAATCTCGTAAAATTTGTTCTTGTAATTCTCCATAATAACCATATCGACAACCACCACCAGCTTGAAACAAAATATTAGCACCATTATTTAAAGCGGTTATTAGGGTTCCTATTGTGTATTTAAAAGGCATACATACAAAATCGGGGCTATATTTACAACCAAGCTCAATTGTTTTACTTGTTATAGCTTTAGGACTAAGTACAGTAACATCAAAACATTTTGTTAAAAAAAATTTTATTGGAACATAATAATTACCCATATGAGGAAAAGAAATAACTTTAGTTTTTAACTTGTTCAAGAATATCCACAAAACTTTCTAGCCTTGTTTCAAGGCCTGTAAATGCATCATTATCATCGATAATTAAATTTAAAAATGGTTTGCTAATTTTTCTGATAACTAGTTCATTAACCAAGCAGTCAAGTCCGCAAGGGAATGATGTTAAAAAAATAATGCCGGCAACTTTGTTTAAAACTAAATTAATAGCGCCAATATTTTCTTTACTATATTTCCAATATAAAGTTTTGGAAAAATGTAGGGATAATTTATTAGTAAGGTCGGTATTAAATTTATCACAAAAAATTATTTCAACATTTAGATTTTTTAAAATATTAATAACTGGCTTACCGATGAAGTCATCATAAATGTTATAAGGATGACCTACAATCAAAATTTTTAGTCGTGAACTGTTTAGATGATCGACATTATTAAATATAGCCTGTCTTTTATCACGATTATAACGTAGTTTAGCTTTTTTATAAGCATTGTTGGTGCTTTTATTATTAATACCTAATAGCCGCCCCATATCCATAAATGCTCGTTTTTCTGTTTTTAAATTAATATAGTCAATATTAAAATCAAGCAAATTTATGGTGAATAAATTGTTGATAATATCATAAAAAGCTAAAAAGTTAGTACATGTTTGGTCTTTTTTACCAAAATTATCTATTCTTGGTACCACTAAAAAATCACATTTATCTTGCAAGTAACTAACATGTCCAAGTAATATTTTCAATGAAAGACACATTTCGTCATTAGCATATTTAATCCCTTCGTTTATAATAAAACGATTAGTAACCGGACTAATAACAACGTTAAAACCTAAATAATCAAAAAAATATTTGCACATATCACCATAATAGTAATAATAAATACCTCTTGGCAAACCAATTGTTACTTTATTCATAATATCACCAATACAAATATACGAAAAAATAATAAAATTATGTATACTTATTTGTTTATTGCTAAGATTAATAATGGTGATTAAATGAAAAATAGTGAAAATAAAAATATTAAATGTACTGTTCATGACTGTGAACATTGTGAATGTGGTAATGATGAATGTTGCTTAAAACAAATTAAAATATGTAATTGTGATATAGTCAAACAAAAAGAATCAACTATGTGTAATAATTATAAAAAACGAAGTGATATTAGTTAATAAATTTACTTTGATAAAAAACTTTTATTTTTTTATCAAAAAGACTTGATATTAATATTTATTTATTATATAATCAATATAGATGAGGAATTCTTCATCTAATAAACGGGTGCGTAAGTATTTATGCCTATGTACCCTCTCTCATCATAATGAAAACACTTTATTTAAAGTGCTTTCTTTTATTTTGTTCTAAAAATAATAATGTATCGTTAAAAAGGTTGTTAAAAATAAAATAAAATAGTATAATTAATATATTATAAGGAAATGGGGATTTTAATGTGGAATTTATTACTTATTTAATTGACTTTATCTTAAATATTGATGTTCACTTAGGTGAACTTATTAGTAATTATGGAGCGGAAACATATCTTATATTGTTTATTATTATTTTTTGTGAAACAGGATTAGTAATTATGCCTTTTTTACCTGGCGATTCATTAATTTTTGCTGCCGCTACTTTTGCTGAATTTGGTAGTTTAAATATATTTATTTTATTTTTTATTATTCTTATTGCTGCTATTTTAGGTGATACTGTTAATTATCATATCGGTAAATATTTTTCTAATAAATTATATAAACTAGATAATAACCGTTTTATTAAAAAAAAGCATATTGAAACAACACAACATTTTTTTGAAAAACATGGAGGAAAATCAATTGTTTTAGCTCGTTTCGTTCCTATTGTAAGAACATTTGCTCCTTTTGTTGCAGGAATTGGAAATATGTCATATAAACGATTTTTAAGTTATAATATTATCGGGGCGATATCTTGGGTTTCTTTATTTATTTTTGTTGGTTATTTTTTTGGTAATATTCCTTTTGTAAAAGATAATTTTTCCGTTGTAATTATTGCTATTATTTTCTTATCTATATTGCCAGCAGTAATAATCTTAATTAAAAATAAATTAAGTCAAAAAAAGGAGGGATGATATGCAAGTACGGGAAATAACATCACTTGAATTTGAACATTTTACTAATAATTATAATGTTTATTCTTTCTATCAAACCATCGAATATGCCAATGCTATGAAAACACAAAACTTTGGTATTCTTTTTCTTGGTTTGATTGATGAAAAAAATAATATTTTAGCTGCTTCGTTAATTTTAGTTCAAAAATTATTTGGTTTCAAATATGCTTATGCTCCTCGTGGTTTTTTAGTTGACTATAATAATTTTCATCAAGTTGAAGCTTTTACAATTGGTGTCAAGAAAATATTGGGTCGTAAAGATATTATTGCCCTTAAGATGAATCCTTTAATTATTAAAAGTATTTATGATAATAAGAATAAAGTAGTTGCTACTAATAGCTACTATGATAAGATATTTCAAAATTTAAAAAAAATAGGTTTTTATCACTTAGGTTATAATAATTATTTTGAAGCTTTCAAACCTCGGTTTGAGGCTATAATTGATATCAATATTCCTTACTATATTTTATTTAAGGATTTAAAAAAAGAGTTTAAAACTAAAATAAGAAGTGTTGACAGAAAAGGTGTAAAAATATATAAAGGTACTATTAATGATTTACATTATTTATCTATTCAAACAGAAAATAAATATCCTCGTAATTTAAAATATTTTCAAGATATGTATCTTAATTTTGATCAAAAGCAAAATATAGAATTTTATTATGCTAAATTAGATACAGAAATTTTTTTAAAAAACATTCAAAATCTTTTAGCTAATCAAGAACAAATCACGACAAATATTAATGCTACGTTAGGAGCTAAAAATAGTGATAAATTAATAAATAAAAAAATAAATGCTGATAATTTATTAGCGCATTATAAAAATCAGTTAATTCTTGCTACTAAGTTATTAAAAGAAAATCCGGAGGGAATAATAACAGCAGCAGGCTTAATTGTTAAAAATAAAGACGAGATATATTTGTTAATGGATGGTTTCGATTCGACTTATAAGTTTTTGAGTTCTAAACATCTTCTTATTTGGAAATTAATGGAAAAATATTCTAAGCAAGGATTTAAAAAATTTAATTTAGGGGGGATGAGTAATTATAATTTAGAAAATAACAAATATAAGCAACTGAATGAATTTAAGTTTGGTTTTAATGCTAAGGGTGTTGAATATATTGGTGATTTAGAAGTTATTACTAATCAAACATTATATTTTATATATCGTAATTCAGCTCCGATTAGAGGTATATTAAAAAGATAGCTAAACTATCTTTTTTACTTACTTAAAATGTCTGTACAAATTTTTATAAAGTCCATACAAATATCATAAATAAAGTAAAAATATTCTTTAATAATATTGTTTTTACCGTGGTTATTAATAATTATCAAAAATTTGTTTTTATTTTTAATAACTTCTATATCAACATCATATCGTTTATATTTAATAAGTAAATCATCTAAATAATCGTCTTCTAAAATTCCATATAAATAAATAATATGACGATTAATATAAATGCTATCTTTAATAAAGTATTTAAAATTTTCTTTAATATCTGAAACGTTACCGATAATATAATCCACGTTTTTTTTCTTGAAATTTTTTCTTAATTCACGAATATTAATAACTTTTTCACATTTTTTATTGTCATGTCCCAAAGTGGCACTAATCATTAAGGATAAATTAATATTGTTATTTTTTTGCAGGCTATTAATTATTTTTTCACTAATACCAATACCTAAAACACTACCTTTAAAGTTATTTATTTGTTTAATAATCTTTTTTTCAATCATTTTTATCGCTCATTATATCATTAATAACGTAACTGGCTAAAAGAAGTCCAGCGACACTAGGAACATATGAAGTTGAGCCTATTTTACCTTTAATTAATGGCTCTTCCTTACTACAAACTACCATAACTTTATCTTTAATATTTAAGTCGTTAACCATTTTACGTATAATTTTAGCAATTGGATCATAACTAGTTTTTCTTATATCTACAATTTCTAACATTGTTGGAAAAATTTTATTACCTGTTCCCATGGAAGAAATAAATTTTATTTTATGTTTTAAGCAATATTTAATAATTTCTTTTTTTGTTTCGATTGTATCAACTGCATCAATTACATAATCAATATTATGTTCAAACAATAAGGAAATATTATTCTTTGTAATAAAGGCATCGATTTTTAAAATTTTACAATTTTGATTAATATCTAAAATTCTTGATTGAGCAATATCTACTTTTTTAAGACCAATATTAGATCTAAGAGCTAATAATTGTCTATTTAAATTAGTAATATCGACAACATCGTTATCAACAATAATAACTCGGCCAATGCCACTTCTAACAATTGATTCTAAGGCATAACTGCCAACACCGCCTAATCCTATAATTAAAACGGTTTTATCTTTTAATTTTGTTACTTTTTTTTCGAATAAATATTCTAATCGTGTAAGCACCTAATCACCTCTTAATTAATTATATATTATAATTATCTATTGAACAAGCATTATATAAAACTTATTGAGCTTATTAAGTTGAATTAATTATAAAACTGATACAATTCGAAATGATGAATCATAGTGATTACCATCACCAACTGAATCTGGATTGTTTAGTTGTAGTACCAGCGATATTAAATAACATATATTTATCTAGGTAATCAGACTAAATAAGCCATAGCATCAACTTCTATTATATTAGTTACCTTATATCACTGTTAACTAATACACCATTCGCCCATTTTTAATTACTATAATCATACCAACTTTCGTTAATGTTAGCTTTTTAGCTATGATTCCTTCAAAATATATAGAAATCATTCCCTAGATAATTTAAGAACATTTGCACCACTGTTATCCTTATACGTACCATTAACAATAATGTCAGTGCTTAATTTAACATCTTTCTCAATTTTTGTTAAATTATCTTCATTGTATTCGTCCACTCAAATATTATTATCACTAATTTTTTAGAAGCGATCAACCTATCACTAATTAAAATTAATGCCATCTATCCAAAATTATTTAAACTAACCGTACCCAAAATATGTTTTAAATTTAAAACTTAACTAGTTTTATAACATTTGTTCTATAAAAAAATAGATATTACTATCTATTTTTTAGTACTTTTGTTATTTTTTGGTTTAAAATCATTATAATTTATTATTACAATTACCCCGCCAACAATTAAAATATTAGAAAGGCCAATAATAATTGATCGATAATAATAATAATTTTGAGTTCTCATATTTACAATATTAGCTTGATAACGATCATGACATTCGCCCTCATAACTAATACTATCAGTTTTTTCTGTAGTACAATTAACAACACGATAATCATCATAAGTTAAAGCTGGATCTTTCACTAATAAATTTACAATATTACTAAAAATAACAACCGTTGCAATAATCACCCAAATTAGCATTATACCATTAATTAGCTTTAAAACAAATTCTTTTTCTTTACCAAATAAGTTCATCTTATCCTCCTATAAAAAAAATATTCACCCAGAAAATCGGTGTCTTAACGTAAAACCTGTTCTCCCAGGGGGGCATTACATAACAAACATTAGGATCCTTAAAATTATTTAAGTATTCAACACCATTTGTTAATCAAATTCCCAAATACGTTAATTAGTAGGTTTTTGATAACGACAACCATATCTTCTAGGCTAATATAAGTATACCACATATTTTTATTTTTTAAAACAATAATCATCTAAAAAGTTAAACTTTTCACCATTTTTTGAACCTCCAATAATAGTATTTAAATTAACATTACCTGTTCCATTAAAAATACCTTTATCAGCATCAGGAAAAATAGTTTTCATATCATTAATTAATTTTTTGATTTTCTTTCTTTGCCCTAATTGTTTTTTAGTAATACTACATGCGCAATCAATAAAGGTAAGATTATTATACTTAGCCCACAAAATAATATGCTCTTCTTTGATTAAATATAATGGTCTAATTAATTCCATTCCGGCAAAATTTGAACTCTTTAACTTAGGCATCATACTGCTATAACTGCCATTAAAAATTTGATTCATTAAAATAGTTTCCACTACGTCATTAAAATGATGTCCTAAGGCAATTTTATTACATCCCCTTAACTTTGCCTTATTATATAAATAACCTCGACGCATCTTTGCACACATATAACAAGGTTTTGAAGTGATTTTAGTACAAACAGCAAAAATATCTGTTTTAAAAATATAAGCATCAATATTTAATAACTTTAAATTAGCTTTAATCTTAGTAATATTTTCTTTATTATAACCAGGATCCATAACAATAAAATCCAAAGCAAAATCAATTTTTCCATGATGTTTTAATTCTTGTAAACATTTAGCTAGTAAAAATGAATCTTTACCCCCAGAAATACAAACAGCTATCTTATCACCATTTTCAATTAAAGCATAATTATTAATAGCCTTAACAAACTTTGACCATATTTCTTTACGGTATTTTTTAATAATGCTTTTTTCAACATTTTTAATATCTTCCATTAATCTAACCCACAAATAAATCGATAATATGCACTTGTTAAAATCAAGTTATCATGACTATCAAAAGCAACAATTTGTCCATCTTTTATAAGTACGATATTATCAGCTCTTTTTATTTCTTCTAATTTATGACTAATCATCACAATCGTTTTTTCTTCTTTAAGTTCATCTAGCATGTCACAAATATTATTTGAAAGATGTCGATCTAAAGAGCTCGTAATTTCATCTAACAAAATAACCTTAGAACCTTTAAGTAAAGCTCTAGCAATGGCTAATCGTTGTTTCTGACCACCAGAAATATCCCTTGCATCCTCGTTAATAATTGTTTCATATGAAGCTTCTAGACTATTAATAAACTTATCTAAATAAACTTGTTTACAAACCTGTTTAATATTTTCGTCTTTTTCATCAATTAAGGCCAAATTATCACGAATACTCATATTAAAAACAAAAGGTTGTTGCATAACAACAGATAAATTATGACTATATGCTTCCTTACTAAAATCATAGATATCAATCTCGTCCATCATGATTTTACCACTATTTGGTTTATAAAAACGTAATAAAAGATTAAATATAGTACTCTTCCCGCTACCACTAACGCCAACAATGGCTGTAATACTATTCTTAGGAATCACAAAACTAAGATTATTTAAAACATTATTTTTTCCATCATAATTAAAACTAACATTTTGAAAAATAATATCACCAGATATAATGCTATTAGAAATATTACCATAATTAATTTCATTATTAAAATTCATCACCTTATTATAACGATCAAGGGAAACTTTTACAACTCTAATTTGTTCCGTTACCATCATTACTACTTGTAACTTATTACGCATGTTATAATAATAAGAAATAATAATAATAATAATATCGATACCAATCTTACCTTCAAAAAGTAACAGTGCTAAATAAAATAATGTAAGGCACTCTAAAGAAGCATAAATAATTGGAATTACAGCATTTCTAATAATACGATTATTCATAAGAGCCTGATAGAAATTATTATATTCTTCATTTCTTTGTAAATAGGTCTTCTTAAAATTTGACATAATATTAAATGTCTTAATTTCTTTAATACCAGAAATAGCCTCATTAAAATAGCTGGTCATTTTATCACGAGCAATATTTTTTTTCTTGATATTTTTTTGAGCTTTATCATTAGCTCGATCCATGATAAAAATATTAACAAAATTTATAAACAAGACAACTAAACCAACGTAAAAATTCAAATAAAAGATTATTATTTGTGCAAAAACAACATAAAGAAACATCACCAATACATCATTCATTTTATCGCCGAAACTAGCTAAAACATTGGCATCATCATTACTAATATTTAAAAATTTACCTCGACTACGGCTAGAAAAATAATCAATATTAAGTTTATTTAATTTAGAAATTAGTTTACTTTGAATATCGGTATAAATAAAGCGATAAAAATAACCAAAAACTTTAAAATTGAAACCAACTAAAGTAAATGACGAAAGTAAAACAACACCATATAAAATTAAATAATTATAAAATAATTCAAAATCACCATTAGTTAACAGTTTAATAATTGTACCATAAATAAGCGGAACAATGACAATAAGTAATTGACTAAATAAAGCTGTTAAAAATAAAAATATGGTATATTTTTTGTTAGGTTTAATTGTTTTAAAATAATCTTTAATTATATTATAGTTTTTTTTCATCAATTCACCTCTTTAAAATAATTTTTTCATATAATTGACTAGCTTGACTTTGATTTTGTTTATATTCTTTGCTTTGTAAACCATAAAATAAGCAATCTAATATTTCATTTAAAATAACTCCATTGAAAGAATGTTTAATCATAACTTCTTTGTAATACTTAAGTAAACTAATTTGATCTTCATTCGGACTAATTTGTTGATAGTGTTCACCTCTAATTGAATGAATATTTATTTTTTTATAATAATTAATACATTTTTTTACTAACTTCTGATTGTTTATTAATAAACAATTGGGCATAACTAATAAATTATGCCGCGCTACTACAATCTTGTCTAAATCTTTTTCAAATATTGCACAAATATCATCATTATAAAATCTAGTCAAAATATCTTTATTTGAAAAAATAACATCATGTTTAAAACAAAAGTCTTCACCTTGACTGATTAACTGATCTAACACATAATTATCAGCACCTGACACGACATAAAAATGATTAACAATTTTATTCAATCTATGGCTCCAATCTAGTTGGGCCACGATAAATAAATGTTGCTTCTCTTATATTATCTATTTCAAATAAACGCATCAAAAGACGATTCATACCAACCCCAAAACCACCATGAGGTGGTACACCATACTTAAAAAAATCTAAATAAAACAAAAAATTATTTACATTATAGCCTTTAGCCATAATTTGTTCTTTTAAGGTTTCATAACGATGTTCCCTAATAGCTCCACTAGTAATCTCAATTCCTTTATATAATAAGTCATATGACTTAGTAGTACCATCATCTTGCATCACATAAAAGCTTCTAGCACTATAAGGATAATTAGTAATAAAAACAAAATCACTGTTATATTTATCTAAGACATAATCACCAATTAGCTTTTCTTCTTGACGATCAAGGTCATCTAAACCACTGTTATATTTATTTTTTAATATTTTTTTAACTTCATAAAAATCGATTTGTGGAAAAGTATAATCAATTGGTTTTAACGAAATATTTAAAATTTCTTTGATTTCTTCACTATATTTATCCACAAGTTTATTCATGAAATATTTAATCCATCTTTCCTCTTCTTTCATAACTTCGGTTATTTCACTAACATTAGCTATTTCAACATCAATCATTAAAATTTCTGTTGCATGATAAGAAGTATGAGAATTTTCAGCTCTAAAAACTGGTCCAATTTCAAAAACTTTATTAAAACCGCTTGCTATTGCCATTTGTTTATAAAATTGTGGTGATTGAGATAAATAAGCTTTTTGATCAAAGTAATCTAAAGAAAACATTTCGGCCCCACTTTCGGCTCCATTTTTCCCAATTTTGGGTGTATGTATTTCTACATAATCATTATCAATAAAATACTCGCGCATTGCATGTTCTATAAAGGACTGACATTTAAATAGTAAAAAGTTTTCCCTTCTTCTTAAATCTAAAAAGCGATAATCAAGTCTTGTTTCTCGTAAAATATTATGTTTGTTTTTATAATCAATTGGTAAAGGTAATGCCTTAGAAGTTACTAAAATATTTGAAGGAATAATTTCCAACCCATTTAATTTAACTTTGGTATTACTAACTACTTTACCGGTTACTTTAATTGTACTTTCTAATGTTAAATGATCAATTAGATCATTTGATTCGGACATATTATCTTTTAAAATCGTAATTTGGACAAATCCGGTATTATCTCTTAAAATAATAAAAGCTACATACTGTAAATTTCTAATCTTATCAATAAAACCATCAATAACAATTTCTTTATCTATCATTTTATTTAAATCTTTAATCATTTATATCATTCAACCTCTCGTCTAAAAAATCAATTATATCATTTTTTTTGATTTTAAATTGTTCTTTTTTTTCATTATCCTTAACTGTTAAAATGTTATTACTAATCTCGTCATTACCAACCATAATAATAAATTTACTGTGTAGACGATCAGCTTGTTTAAAATTACTTTTAAAATTACGATCCATATAATCTATATCTACTATAAATCCGTTCATTCTTAAATCTTGAACTAAATTTAAGCAATAACCTTTGGTAGAAAAACTAAGAGGCATGACATAAACGTCGATAAAATCATCAACTGGTAAAACAATATTTTCTAGTTCTAACACTTGTAATAATCGTTCCATACCAATTGCTACACCAACCCCGGGTGTTTTACTACCACCGATATCAGATATCAAATTATTATATCGTCCACCGCCACATAAAATATTAGCAGCACCTATTTCCTTGATATCTATAGCTATTTCAAAAACTGTATGAGTATAATAGTCAAGTCCTCTAACAAGTTGTTTATCCACTATAAAATCAATATTTAAATCCTGTAAATATTGTTTGACTAGTTCAAAGTGTTTTAAACTAGTTTCGTTTAAATAATCAATTGTTTTAGGAGCATTAACAATTATGTCTAAGTTACAATCTACTTTGCAGTCTAAAATACGTAAAGGATTTTTTTTGAAACGTTTTTGACAATCAGGGCATAAATTAGATATATATTTAGCTAAATATTCGGTTAAAATAGTATGATAATTATTTCTAGATTCGATATCACCTAAACTATTAATTTTTACTTTTAAATTTTTCAAACCTAAAAGTTTATATAAATTAACAACAATACTAATAACTTCAACATCTAACAAGGGGTCATTTGTACCAAATGCTTCTAAACCAAATTGGTAAAATTCTCTAAAACGACCTGACTGTGGTCGCTCATAACGGTACATTGGTCCGTAATACCAACACTTAACTGGTAAATTAGGGCGACCATATAACTTATTTTCTATAAAACTACGAGCAACACCAGCAGTCCCTTCTGGTCTTAATGTCAAGTTACGATTACCACGGTCAATAAAATCATAAGTTTCCTTTGAAACAATATCTGATGTTTCCCCTACACCACGATAAAAAAGTTCACGTGCTTCAAATAAAGGCGTCCTAACATATTCGTAATTATATTTTTCCATTAGAGCTTTAATTAAATTTTCTAAATATAAAATCTCCTTACCTTGCTTCCCAAACAAATCATAAGTGCCTTTAGGTTTTTGTATCATTTTTAATACCAACTAATAATTATATTAGATCCTTTCTTATAAAATATAAACTTTAGATAAGTTTTGTTCCGATAATAGTATATCAAAAAAACATATTAATGCCAATACTAATAAACATAATAAAAGGATAAAATAAAAGATAGTTACCAAACAACTTGATTAACTATCTTAACGCATATGTTTTTTATGAAATTAAACTAGACTCAGGTTCTTCCTTAAAAACGAAATAGTACACTTCAAATGCAACAGCAGCAATTAATAAAACTGAAACAATCGATAAAATTACAATTTTAGCTTTATTTCCCATCAAATCATCCTTCCATATTTTTTTTAAAATGTTATATCTTTACTTTATCAACAATTAAAGTATAGCAAATTTATCAATATTAATCAATAATTTTTTTAAATATTTATTAACCTTAAAATATTAATCAATATTTAATTATTTTTCTATTATAATTGTACATGGCCCATCATTAATTAAAGAAACTTGCATATCGGCTCCAAATATTCCTTTAGAAACGTTAACAAATTTAGCTAAATTATCATTAAAATAATCATATAAAATATTTGATTTCTTTCTATCTAAGCAGTTAGAAAAGCTAGGCCTTCTTCCTTTTAAAACATTAGCATACAATGTAAATTGGGAAACACTAAGAATAGAACCGTTAATGTCAATTATTGATTTATCCATATTATCAAAAATTCTTAAATTAATAATTTTATTAATTACATTATCTACAACTATAAAATCATCATTTTTAGTAAAACCTACTAATATCATTAATCCTTTATTAATAGAACCGACAATATCATTATTAACCATCACTTTAGAACTTAAACACTTTTGGATAATGACTTTCATTTAATTGCTCTTTTTACTGCTGTAACACTAGGAATTTGCATAATATCATCGATAAATTTGTTTAATTTTTCACATGAAGCAACTATTACTTCTATATCATATAGTCGGTCCTTAGAAGAAACATTTTGGACAGTTATTTCTTTATTAGCTGTTTTAACAATAATATCCATCAAGATATTATTGTCATCGTTAGTATGAACGATTAAATTAGTTGCATATTTTTTGCTAACATTATCATTCCAAAAAACATCAATAATTCTTTCTGTTAGATTACTAACATTTGGACAATTAGATCGATGAACAGTAATACCGCTACCTTTAGTAATATAACCAATAATGTCGTCATTAACAATTGGTTTACAGCAAGAGGCAATATTAATCTTAACATGATCAATACCCTTGACAATTATATCACTAGAAGAATCGTTACAAACAATCCCTGCTTCTTTGACAGATGCTAAAATAATTTCTTCTTTTGTCTTATTATCATTATAAATTATATTAATGACTTGATTAGGACTAAATTTCCTATTACCAATATTAACTAACAATTCATCTAAATTTGAACATTTTAAATTTTTTAATAGTTTATCAAGATTAGTACTATTAAAAAACTTTTCGTTAACAATTTTTTTCTTGCGTAATGTTTTATTTAATAAATCTTCGCCAATTTTTAAATATTCTTCCTTATCAAGTTTATTAAAAAAGTTTTTAATTTTATTTTTAGCTTGAGTTGTTTTAACAATATTTAACCACTCACGACTAGGGCCTGATGAATTATTATTAGTGTTTATTTTAACTATATCATTATTAAAAAGTTCATAGTCTAAAGGAACGATTTTATCATTAACAAGAGCTCCAACCATTTTATCACCAACACTACTATGAACCTTATAAGCAAAATCAATTGGTGTTGCCTTAACCGGTAATTCAATCACATCACCCTTTGGTGTAAAAACATAAATAGTATTATCGAAAATATCATGTTTTACTGACTTAACAAATTCTTCATCGGATTCTCCTTGATCTTTAAGTTCCATAATCGACCTAAAAAATTGTAATTTTTGTTCCATCGCATTTTGTACAGCTACTTTGCCTTCTTTATAAGAACAATGTGAAGCTATCCCAATTTCCGCCACTTTATCCATTTCATAAGTTCTAATTTGAATTTCAAATAAGTAACCA
>JAVWOV010000006.1:0-22417 GCA_036636255.1 Bacilli bacterium | reverse complement strand
GTGTATATGTTATATATAATTATTCATATAATATAGATAGAAAGGAATCAACTAGAAGTTAACTCTTCAGGTGATTATACGAGGTAATATGAGACAAGTAATTGATAGTTCAATTGAATTTTTAAAGCAGTTGGTAGAAACTAACAATCCGTTTGTTGGGGTGTTTATGGGCTTTTTTGTGATTGTTCTAGAATCTATATTGCCTATATTACCTTTGGCTGTTTTTATAGCCTTAAATATGATTGTTTTCGGTAATGTTTTTGGCTTTATTATGTCCTGGATTGCTACTACTATTGGTTGTATTTTAGCATTTACTATTTGCCGTAAAGGTTTTAGTAATAGATTATATCGATTTATTAAGAAGAAAAACAAATTAGAAAAATTAATGAATAATATTAGCAATATTAAATTTACTAATTTAGTTTTAATAACAGCCTTACCCTTTACTCCAGCTTTTTCAATTAATATAGCGGCAGGATTATCTAAAATTAGTTACCGCAAGTTTATTGCTGCGATTATTATTGCTAAATTGGTAGTGGTTTATTTTTGGGGGTTTATCGGGACTACTTTATTAGAAAGTATTACAGATATTAAGGTAATACTTAGAATTATTGTTTTAATGGTTATTGTTTATTTAGTATCAAGAATTATTAATAAAAAATTTAATATTGAAGGGTGATATTATGATTTACGTGGTTATTTTGTTATTAGTTGTACTAATTGTGTTAACTATTTTTTCTCTTTCTAAAAACATTAATGAATCAAACATAACAGAACGATTAGGAAAACTTGAATTAAGTATGGTAAAGGAATTAGGTGATTTTAAAACTAATGTTAACAAGCAAACTAATGAAGAATTTGATAAATTAAATTTAAATATTGAACATAAATTAAATATGATTAACGATAAAGTTAATGAACGCTTGGATCATAATTTCGAAAAAACCAATAAAACTTTTATGTCAGTTTTAGAACGTCTTTCTAAAATAGATGAAGCTCAGAAAAAAATAGATAATTTATCTAATGATATTGTATCATTACAAAGCGTTTTGACAGATAAAAAAACCCGCGGTGTTTTTGGCGAAGTTAATTTAAAAAACATTATGATTAGTGTTTTCGGTGAAAACAATGATCACATTTATAAGATGCAGTATACTTTACCTAACAAGGCGATTGCTGATTGCGTTTTATTTGCTCCACTTCCCTTAGGACTAATCGCAATTGATTCAAAATTTCCCTTAGAAAATTATCAAAATATGGTTGATCGAAGATTTTCCAAGGAAAAACGAGAACAATATGAAAAACTATTTAAAGGAGATATGAAAAAACATATTGATGCCATAAGTAGTAAATATATTATTGAAGAAATTACTACCGATCAAGCTATTTTGTTTTTACCAGCAGAAGCTATTTTTGCAGAGATTAATGCCTATCATTCGGATATTATTGAGTATGCTTATCGACGTAGAGTGTGGATTACTTCGCCAACGACATTAATAAGTACTTTAACAACTATTCAAGTCATTATTAAAAATTTAGAAAGGGATAAATATACTTCTATTATTCATCAAGAATTAAAATTATTAGATAATGATTTTAAACGTTATAAGGATAGATGGGATAAACTTTATCGTAGTATTGAAACAATTAGTAAGGATGCTAAGGATATTCACGTAACAACCGATAAAATAACCAAACGATTTAATTCAATTAATCAAGTGGAAATGAGTAAAACATATGATGAAGCGAGGGCAATAAATGAGTAACAGCAATGATTTATTAAACGAGTTAAGACAGTTGCGCTATGGTAAGAATAATTTAAAAAACAAAGAGGTAACAAATTGTAAAACAATGACATTAAGATTACCGAAAATAAATAAAAGAGGATTTAAACAAGATATTAAAAATTTTTGTTTAATGATATTTATTACTATGATAATACAACCAATATTCTTGCTATTAGTTTATTATTTTTATTCATGCTATTGCATATAAAAGGTAACATTTTAAAAAAATATAGCAATGTTTTTGGCTTTATTAAATATTTCCAAATTCTTTTATTTGAGTATATAAATTATTATTTTGTTAAATAATAATATTGGTGATTATATGGTTTTAGTTTATATTGAAAATAGTCAATTATTAAGTAAGGTTATTATGCTGTTAGAAAATTCTAAAATTATTTTTACAACTGATTTTAATGATAATTATGACATTTTATTAGTAGCTCAGTTTAATAAACGAACAGTTAAAATGGTGAGAAATAATTATTTTTTAAAGAAAAAAATTGTTTTTTTAACATATTTAGAAGAAAGCAAAATAAATATAAATTATAATTCAAATAATAAACTTAGTACTGATTATCAAATAAATTTAAATGATTTTTTAAATTTATTTGATTTAATTATTGTAAGTTTACCTTATTTCAAAAAACTTTTAAACAAAAATATAAACAGGAACATTATTGTTATAGAAAAAACAGTTAGTTTATTTGATGATAATGTATATAGTCGTTATAAACTTAATAAGCGCAGAAGAAAAATATTGTATTTAGATAATAAGTTTGATTATATAACCGATTTTTTTAAGATTGCTCTTTCTAATCCGAAAATGGACTTCATTATGATTGGTTTTTTACCGGATTACTATTTAACTAAGTATAAAAAGCAATTACTTATGAATAAACCTAATAATGTTAAATGTATAAAATATTATGATGATCTGGTTTTAAATGAACTAATTAAAATTGTTGATTGTATTATATATACAGATAAGGTGATTGATATGACAATTGTTTATAAGAGCTTATTTTATAAAAAAAACTTAATAGTTAGAGAAAATAATTTATTTAATGATTACTTATTGGATAATAAGAATATTTATTTATTTGATAAGGAAAATTTTGTTAAAAAGTGCTGTAAACTATTAAAATATGATATTGCAAATTTAACAATGAGTGGTTATGATGTAGTTAAAAAGAATAAATTTAGTAACATTGTTAATAAAATTAATGATATTTCTTTATAATACTATATTTTTTTTTAATTTTCATCTATAATGATATAGAGGTGTTATTATATGGAAGATAAAATTATAGCGTTATTAACGCAAGATAAGCGGGCATTTAGTGTATATGAATTAAATGATTTTTTAGGATTTAAAACAGCTGATGAATTAAAAGAATTGTTAAAGGTTTTGAATCATTTAGAAGATAATTTGCAAGTTTATCGAACTAATAAGGACAAGTATATGTTATTTAACAATAGTAATTTAAAAATAGGTCGAATGATTGCTAATAAAAAAGGATTTGGTTTTGTCGATATTGAGGGGACAGAGGATGTTTTTATTCCTCCGATGTATATGAATGGGGCGATCCATAATGATAAAGTTATTGTTGAAATTATTTCTAAAAAAGGTATTGAGTTAGAAGGCCGAATCACTAAAATTGTTGATCGTAATTTAAAGTATATGGTTGGTGAAATTTCTCATCGTAATGGTAAGTGTTTGATTAAGTTAGATGATGATAAAATTAAACTAGATATATATCTTGATAAATTAGCCTCACGGGATGTTGTTGATGGTCATAAAGTGTTAGTTAAGCTTACTAATAAGTTAAAGGCTAATAGTTATAAGGGTGAGATTATCAAAATTTTAGGTCATAAAAATGATCCTGGTGTTGATATTTTATCAATCGTTAATCAGTTAGGAATTCCCGATACTTTTTCTGATGAGGTTTTGTCGGAAACAGATTGTTTACCTGATTGTGTTTTAACAAATGAACTTTTAAACCGTCGAGATTTAAGAAATGAGGAAATTTTTACGATTGATGGTGATGATACTAAGGATATTGATGATGCTATTTCGATTAAAAAAATGGAAAATGGTTATCAGTTAGGTGTTCATATTGCTGATGTTAGTTATTATGTGACGGCTAACTCTAAAATTGATGAGGAAGCCTATTTAAGAGGCACTAGTGTTTATTTAGTTGATCGCGTTATTCCCATGTTACCACATAAGCTTTCTAATGGAATTTGTTCATTAAATCCTAACGTTGATCGCTTAGCTATTAGTTGTGTGATGGATATTGATAACAAGGGTAATGTTATTAATTATGAAATTTTTGAAAGTGTTATTAGTTCTAAAAAGCAAATGACTTATAATTGTGTTAATGAAATTTATGATAACAATTATATTACGAAAGGTTATGAACCGTTTGTTAATAGTCTGAATTTAATGCGTGATTTATCCAATATACTGCGAAAGAGTAAAATTGAAAGAGGCTATATTGACTTTGATTTGGATGAGTCTAAAATTTTAATTGGTGTAGATGGTAATGTTACCGATGTTGTATTACGTGATAGGGGAATAGGTCAAAAGGTTATTGAGGATTTTATGATTATTGCTAACGAGACGGTAGCTACGCATATTAGTAATATGGAATTACCATTTATTTATCGCGTTCATGGGCAACCAAATGAAAATAAAATTAGTGAATTTCTTAGATTTGTATCGCTTTTTGGTTATAATATTAATACTAAATTAAAGGAAATTAGACCTAAGGATATGCAATTGATTTTAGATGAATTAAAGGATACGAAAGAGTTTCATATATTTTCTAAGTTATTGTTACGCAGTATGCAAAAGGCTATTTATGATTATAAAAATATAGGACATTTTGGACTTGCTAGTATATGTTATACGCACTTTACGTCGCCAATTAGAAGATATCCGGATACAACTGTTCACCGTTTGCTAAGAACATATTTATTTAAGAATGATCAAAGTATTGATACAGTAAAGTATTGGGAGCATAAAATGCCTATAATAGCGGAGCAAACTTCTAAAATGGAACGTTTATCGATTGAATGTGAACGGGAAGTAGATGATATGAAGAAAGCTGAATACATGATGCAACATATTGGTGAGGAATTTACAGGAATGATTTCAGGCGTTATGAGTTTTGGTGTTTTTGTGCAATTGCCCAATTTGATCGAGGGTTTAGTTAAACCTGATTCCATTAAAGGAGACCATTATAGTTATGATGAAACGACTTTTTCTTTACGAGGTATTAAAGATAAGAGAGGTTTTCGTTTAGGCGATATGGTTTGTGTGAAAGTCATTAGAGCTTGTAAAGAAACGAAAACAATTGATTTTGAAATTGTTAGGTAATTTCTTTGAAAAGAGGATGATAGAATGATGGAAATTAATAATCGTAAGGCTAGATATGATTACGAAATATTTGATACTTATGAGGCAGGGATTGTTTTATGTGGTACAGAGATTAAGTCAATAAGGAATGGGAAAGCTAATTTAAAAGATAGTTATGCTATTGTTAAAAATGATGAAGTATTACTACTTAATATGCATATTAGCCCATATGATTTTGGTAATGTTTTTAATCACGAGGAAACTAGAACTAGAAAACTATTATTGCACAAAAAAGAAATAAAGAAAATTAAGGTGAAGCTAGAGACTAAAGGTTATACATTGATTCCTATTAAGCTATATTTCAAAAAAAATTATGTAAAAATTTTATTGGGTATCGCTAAGGGAAAACATACTTATGATAAAAGAGAGTCACTTAAGGAAAAGGATATGCTTAGAAATGTCCAAAGGGAGTTAAAAAATCTTTGATATTTGTATGATATATGATATAATTGCCTTATGGGGCTGTAATTGGTTTCGACGTTGATGATTGGTTTTAAATGGCAAGTTGGGTGGTACACATTACGTCCAAAAAAACAATAAATGTAAATAAAATTAAAAACGTATTTGTTGGGGCTCCTGCTCCAATGTTCGCTTAATTAATTAAGTGAGTACGGCTTTCTATTATTTTTCTCCCACGGGGATTATAGAGGGCTCATTTTAGTGGGATATAGTATTATTTTGCTTAGAAATAATATGGAAGTTAGTAAGCTTGCTGGATAATAGATTGTTAGTTTTCGATTTATCTGGGACATTTAGTAACTAAATAAGCTTGTAGATATTTAAAATAGGTTATTTTCGGACAGGAGTTCAATTCTCCTCAGCTCCACCAGATTGATAGGAAACTCGAACTTTAAGTTTCGAGAGTAATAAATTACTAATTAGAAATAGTTAGTTTTTTTTGTTATTTAAGAAATGGAGAGTGATGAGTTATGACAATAGAAACTAAAGAATTACAAATAAGTGATGAATTAAAAAGAAGATTAGAAATGATATGTAGGTTTGCTTATGTAAAACCACATATATTAAAGGTTAAAAATAATGACTATTTAATCTTTGAAGAATGTGATGATATATTCATAAATGATTATAAAGAAAAAATTTAAAGATTTAGAAAATTATTTAAAACAAAAATAATACTACCATGTATATTATTATAAGATCTAATCTTTATACAACTTATTAATATCCAATTTGTAAAGAAGAGGCTTTAGTCCTTCTGAAGAACCAAATGTTCAAGGAAACGTCTAAAATGGCAAAAGGAATAAGTAATGAAGAAGAATTTAAAATAACAATAGTTAGCTTATTAGAAACAGGTAAAAAGCTAGTGAAATAGAAATTGAATAATTTATTTAAAAAACATTAATATTGATAGTATTAATAAGAATCAGCAAGATGAAGATGATGACAAATTTAAGGATTATGACGAAGCAAGAATTTTATTGAATCATGTTATTACTAGAAGAGATAGTTTAACATCATAAGATCTAAATTTAGATAAAGCAATAGTTATAAAGTTTTTTCTGAAAAAGGAACCTATGAAAAATTATTAAAGAAAAATTGTATATAAAAAATCAAGTAAGTGACCTGAAATAATTAACAAAACGAAAAAAATCATAATGAAAATATAATTTTAATTAAACTATTACCTATTTTAATTAGGCTTGTTGTTAAAATGAGCTTAATTAAAATAGGTAAAATAAAAAAGGTAAGATTAAATTCTTACCTTTTTTTATATCTTCTGAATATTTATTTTTTCCAAATACAATTTCTATTCATCATGTCCTTTTTAAAACAGTCTATCAGTATGTATATAATTTTTATTTGTTTATCAGTTAGATTATTAATACTAATTAGTTTAATTGTGGATAATCCTAATTATATTTTGATGACACTTTGAATAAGTTAGCAAGCTTAACTACAATATTGAGTAGAAAAAATAGATATACCCATTTTTCATGTATTTACACTAGGATGGAGATACTTAAAATTTTAACAAATTCACTTTAATATATCAACTTATATAAAAAGATCATAAAAAATTTAAAAGTAATAAGTATACTGAAGATAAAAAAATATACCTGGAATAAATGAATCACAAGCATATAATGCAATTATCAGTCTTGATGACCATGGAATAAAAAGACCTAAAACACAAAATACTAAAGATATTTTTGTATGGTAATCAGAAATAACCACCAAATTGCAAGTATGTCATTTATTGTTTTAGGTAGGGAATAGACTCAAGGAATATTAAAAACTGAAGCATAGATTACTTTAACTATTGAAGACTTAAATTAACTTAATTATACTTTTTTAAAAAATTGAATAATATAAATTGAAAATAAGTTATTTATACTCCCCATAGTAGGTTTATTCTTTTGTTAAATTAACTAATAATGGCTTTAATTGTTTATCATATATCCATTTATTAGAATATCTAGTTCTAGCTAGAGTTTTAGCTTTAATAACAGGATTATTTTCCATATTAGTAATGACATGTTGAGCATGATCAAGATAATACATTTGCTCGGATGGATGATATGTTTCGTGTGTATCAAAGGTAAAATTACGAGCCGACCACCTCATAAAATGAGCATTAATATTAGTACCGATTTCTTTTAAAGCAGGAACAGCCTCATTTAAAACAATATAATTACCACGACTTGCAGCCTCTATAACAGTTAAACCAAAAGATTCAGAATATGAGGGACAAATATATAGATTACTTAATGTAAATAATTCAAATATTGTTTCTCTAGCAACACCGTTTTTAAAACCACATTCTGATGTAAAAATTATATCATGCTCACTTAGACCGTTTCTAATACCAGTATCTTTAATTATATACTTATAAGTATCACTTGGTATATCAGCACTAGGAAAATCACAAAAAATTACAGCAACACTTTTATGACAATACTTTTTAATATAACTAGCAAACTCAGTAATTATATGAAACCTTTTCGCCATTGTTAGTCTAGCAGGATAAACTATTATAATATCGTAATTAGAAAAATCTATATATTTTTTAATTTCCTGTAATTCCTTATTAGTATTTTGCAACATATCTATACTATTATTGACACAATAACAATTTTTAAGACTAGTATTATATTGATTAGCAATAGCCTGTAATCCACATTCAGTAGGATAGATAAAAGTTGTATTAGGCATATCTTTATATAAACAGTCAATTGGATAAGAAGCGTTAACATGCTCTATGGGAGCTGAATGAGTATATGCTATAAATTTAACATTTGGTAAAGATTTCTGTGCCTCTCTTATGGCCACATTATGTATTAGATGAGTTCCTTGATATAAAATATCGTGCATAATACATATATCGACATCTGCTAAATATTTTATATAATCTTTAGTAATTAATTCAGCCTGCCAAAAAAAATCATTATCTATTTTATCACCTATTTTAGTGTAATTTCGCCAATGAAATATTTTATTATTTAAACTATTTACCACTTTTATCCATTCAATTCTTTTATCAGCATATATACCTGTTCGTTCAGTATCTAAACAGTGTTCAGATACTAGTATTTTTACAGTAATATTATCATTTAAAAACATTTTAACTTGTTCTGAAACAACATTAACTAAGGAATAAGTACTGGAAAGACCGTTAAACATTGTTAAAATAGCTATTTTCATGGTTTTCACTCCTATACATATAGTATTCAAACTCATATTATATGATAACTGACAATATGTTATATATTTTTATAATAATTGCAGTGTTAATATATTATGATAATATATTTTATGATAGATAAGATAAATTTTATCAGAAAGGAGGAATAACAAATGGCTATAAATTTTTATACAATGAATGATGAAAATATTTTTGTTTTTAACAATCATACACAATCTAATGCTTCAGCAACTGGATCAGTTTGGGTTGGAGGAAATGCTTTATATAATAATTATAATATTGGCGCCGACTTACCACTACAAACACAATCATTTTATTTTTCTTTGCGAGTAACTAAAGACATGAATATAACAGGAGGTACTAATTTTACACAAAATAGTGGTAGAGAAACGGCTACTAGTACATTATCAAATTATACAATGACTAATTTGAATGGTGTTGCTAATCAACCGTTAATTTATCAGTTTGGTTCTTATTCATTAACTGCTATGATTAGTTATTTACAATGTTCGTCAATTGCATGGGCTAATTATGCCTCAATTATCACTACCCAATCGATTAGTGGTACTAATTTGACGCTAACCGGAACAGATCCTAATATAAACACATTTTTAATAGACGGTAGTAATGTTAATTCATCGGGTTTAAACATCAGTGCTATTACTAGTGTAAACATAGTGGCCCCAGTTAATGCAACAATTGTTATTAGTATTTATGGTAATAATATTACTTTAAATAATTTTACTACTTTATTTAATGGAACCCCAATCACAAAAGCACTTGCTGCTTATGTTTTATGGAATTTTCCCGATGCTACTAATATTTTAATTAATTCAAATATTTATGGATCTTTTTTAGCACCTTATGCTACAGTTAACACAAATGCTAAGACAATTTATGGAACTATTTTAGTTAATAATTTGAATGGATCACTTAATGCCGTAAATAATATATTTAAAGGGTCTTTACCTGATATTTATAATCCGTCCACTTCGGGATCGTGTACTAGTTTTACTTCAACAACCACAACAACCACAACAACCACAACCACAACAACCACAACAACTTCAACCACGACAGTACCAAGTTCGAGGGAAAAAGCTATCAATGATATGGCTTTATCTATTGCATTAGAGCAAACCGCCTTATCACACATTTTAAATGCTGAGGGCGAAAAAATAGAAAAAGGTTTATCAATAGCAACGACTAGTGCCGAATTATTGAATATAAATACTTCGGTCGAACATATGGTTAACGCTATCACTAGACTGGAAATAATTCTTCAAGGTAAACTTGAATTATTTGATACTTGTCTTTGCAATAATAAGATCGTTTTAATAAAAAAAAGTTAATAAAATGATAGCAAAAAATCTAAATTCTTCTATAGTAAAATAGAAATATCAAACTATAGAGGGATTTTTATATATATAAAAATACATGTTGTTAATAATAATGTTTTGGAATGTTAAAATAATATTTATTAAACATTGCTTTTCTTGGAAATCTATAGTATAATACTTCATATAAAAAGACAAAGAGGAATATAATTAGAAAATTGGAGGGATAAAATGTTTGATTTAGAAAAATATATTGATGAAATGTTAATTAAACAAAACGAAGGAGGAAGTAATGAACAAAAGAATTTATTTAGTAAGGCTGACTATTATAAATTATTAAAACCAGTTATGGAAGTTATTCACAGCAATAAAGATAATTCCTTAACAGAACTTAGAACTAAATTATATGAACAGTCGAAAATAGAAGAAAAAGTTAAAAATTTCATTTATAATCGAAAAATGGCACCAGGCGTAGTTTTTAGTTATGGTACTAAAAATTTCAAAGAAACTGTTGTGGCAGGTGATAGACAGGAAGTTACTTTAAATGAGAACGGTCAATTGGTTCCAGCAACATTAGAAATGACCGAAAATACAATATTTGATTTAGCCTCTGTAACTAAACTGTTTACGAGTTTGAGTGTTTTAAAATTAGTAGAATCAGGTGATATTAATTTAGCAGACGACGTAGTTAAATATGCTCCAGAATTCAAAAATTTAAAAGGAATTTCTATTTTTGATTTACTTACCTTTAATCAACCACTTAAAACTAATGGACGTATAGATAAAGTCTCATCTAAGGAAGAAGCAGAAACTATTTTATTTGATATACAAGCAGATTTAAAAGTTCCTAATAGTCGTTTATATACTGATATGGGAGCAATGGTACTTAAATATGTTATCGAGAAAGTTAGCACCATGGATTTTTATCCATTTGTTAGTGAAAATATTTTAAAGAAACTTGATCTAAATGACACTCATGTCTTAGTTCCAGCTTCTAAGATTGACAGAGTAGTAAATACTAATTATGATGGTAGATTATATAAAGATGGTAATTTTATGATGACAACAGAAGCTGAAAAAGGAACTGCATACGATGCTAAGGCACGAATTATGGGCCAAAAAGAAGGCGTTTTAAGTGGGCATGCGGGCATGTTTTCAACAGCAGATGATATGACTAAATTAGCAAAAGGTATGATTGATGCTTCTTTTATTGATGAAGATTATATTAGAAAAATGGCTAAAAATAGAACTGGTAATATATATTATGATGATAAAGGTAACAAAAAATTTACCCAATATTTGGGTATGTTATGCTATAGCAAAAACCCAATTTTAGGTGATTCGGAAGTATTTCATGCTCTAAGTGGTAATTCCTTAGCCTCTGCTGGTTGGACGGGGATGCAATTAACCATTGATCCTGCTAACGAATTATATTTCTTTATGGGCGCTAATAGGTCACACAATAGGATGACATTTATTGATAGCGAACAAAAACACCAAATTAAAACAGGCAAAGATGGTGAAAACATGCTTGTTTTACCCGATGGTAATGTTAAAATAGACGCAACTAAATTTGCTTGGGAAAGAGATGATGTTGTTGTTTATCCAGCATTAAAATTAGCTATACAATATAAAATGCTTGAGGATATTTATGGAATTGAAAAAGAAAAAATTCCAGCTGAAGAAAAAGTGAGCGTTAAACAATATAAAAAGTGATTATTTAAAAGAAATCTAGTTGATCGATAATTTAGCGGTTATATATAAAAAAGATAAGTATTGAAAAACTTATCTTTTTTACTTATGACAACCATTTTATTATTTATTGAGCTAAATAACCACCATCAACAGGCATAGTAATACCAGTTATAAAAGATGACTCATCACTAGCTAAAAAACATACAGCATCAGCAATTTCAGTATCTTTACCCAAGCGGCCTAGGGGATGTAAACCTATTATCATATTTTTGGTATTTTCATCCATATTTCCTAAAATTGGTGTATCAATATAACCAGGAGCAATGGCATTTACTCTAATATTGTCTTTAGCGTAACTAAGAGACATTGATCTAGTCATATTAATAATACCACCTTTAGCAACAGAGTATGTAAAAGCCCGTGGGTTACCAACAAACCCTAGAATTGAGGCCATGTGAATAATAGAACCGCCAGTTTTTTGTTTTAACATTTGTTCAATAGCATATTTATCAGTTAAGAATACTCCTGTTAAGTTAATTCCCAGAATATGATTCCAATTTTCTAGCGTTTCTTCATGAGGTAAATTACCTCCGCCAATTCCGGCATTACTAACAACAACATCTATTTTACCAAAGGCATCGATAGTTTTGTTGATCATTTTTTTTACATCTTCTTCATTAGAAACATCAGTTTTCATAAATATGACATTATCATTGTTTAGCTCATTTTTTATTATTGAACCATTTTCGGACCAATCAGCAATCATAACTGAAGCCCCTAATTTTAACATTTTTTTAACGGTCGCAAGACCGATACCACTGGCACCGCCGGTAATAATAACACTTTTATTTTTTAAATTCATAATTAACCTTCTTTCTCCTTATATTATAAACTATTTTAAGGTTAGATAATTAAAAAAATCATTATTTGATGTAAAGAAGTGTCAAGGATATATATATTACATAATTATGGTAATTATATTAAAGTCGACGTGCAATATTTGTTAAGAACAATTACTTAATTGGTTTAAATCTATATATAAGAAAATAAGTTATATAATTGTTAATTATTCAGTTGCTACAGCTGTTAATAAATTGAAAGCAATATTGTTATTAGAAAAATCAAGAGTTGATAGAATTATAGGTTTTGAATAATATATTAAAGAAGAGGAAACATATGAATTATTAGTTGATTTTAAAGAATGATTTTTGACAACAAGTTATTAAGTATGTTATACTAATAATACTTAAATTTTTAGAAAAAGAGGGATTATCATGAAAATAAAGGCTGTTAATTTAATTATAAGTGCAGTTAGACGGAGTCAATATCCAACTGATTTGTTACCAGAGTTTTTACTTGTTGGTAGATCAAATGTCGGTAAGAGTAGCTTTATTAATACTATTATAAATAGAAAAAATTATGCACGAACTTCATCTAATCCGGGTAAAACACAGACGATTAATTTTTATTTGGTAAATGATGAATTTTATTTAGTAGATGCACCAGGATATGGTTATGCTAAAATGAGTAAAAATAAGAAACAAAAGTTTGGCTTAATGATGGAAGATTATTTAACTAATCGACCACAATTAAAACAAGTTTTTATGTTGATTGATTTTAGACATAAGCCAACTAATGATGATATTATGATGTATGAATTTTTGAAACATTATGAAATTCCCGTTACAATCATTGCTACTAAAGTTGATAAAGTCGGGATAACCCAACAGCAAAAACAAAGAAATCTTATTTTAAATGAGCTTGAATTGGTTGTAGGCGATGATTTTGTTTTATTTTCCTCAGTTACTAAACAAGGAAAGGAAGAAGTTCATGATCGAATTTCGCGAACAATTTAAAAAATATAGTTCATAAATGTATTTTTAACATAAGCTATTTTGGGTGATAAAATGAAAATCAGTATTAATGATGACGTTAATACAACGCTTTTTTTGAGTAAAGCGTATATTGATGATATTGATTTTGCTAATAGGATTGATATCGAAATTTATTTTAAAGAATTATTCAAAAAATTAAAAAAATTTTATAACTTAGATATTAAAGGCTTTTATGATATTTTAATATATACTGATAAGTATTATGGAACATTGATTTTGTTAAAACAAGAAATTGTTGAATATGATGATTATTTTGATAATCATATTGATATGCATTTTAGTATTAAAGAATATTCTAGTTTTCTTTATGAATTAACTGATTTATTTTTTTTGGAAAATAAAGTACTTGATAATGTTTTGATTTATTTTTTTAATGATCATATATATGTTAGAATCATTAAAAAAATGGATGATATAGAAATGGGAAGATTGATTGAAAATAGTAAGATTATTTATGATGATTATATAAATGAGGTTATTAAGTATGGAAAAATAATAAAATTATAGGTAAACTATAATTTTTATTTGCTTTTATGATATAATGAATAAAGCGAGGGTGATTTAAATGAAAAAACCAGTTGTGGCTTTGGTAGGACGACCTAATGTTGGTAAATCAACAATTTTTAATCGCTTAGTGGGTAAAAAAATTTCCATTATTGAAGATACACCAGGAGTAACGCGTGATAGAATTTATAGTACCGTTAATTATGAAAATTATAATTTTCATTTAATTGATACGGGTGGTATTGATATTGGTGAGAATGATTTTAATAAGGAAATAAAAGTTCAGGTTTGTTTGGCAATCGATGAGGCAGATGTGGTTTTATTTGTTGTGGATGGTAAAGAAGGATTGACTTCTAACGATTTTATCGTTAAGGATATGCTTATTAAAACTAATAAAAAGGTTATTGTTGTTATAAATAAAATTGATAGTAAGCTAAGTAAAAATAATATTTATGATTTTTATGAGCTTGGTTTTGATAAATATATTGAAGTAAGTGGTGAGCAAAATATTGGCTTTGGTGATTTGTTGGATGAAATAACAAGTCATTTCAAAAAAAATGAACAAGAAGAATATAAAGATGGTATTATAAAATTTTCAGTTATCGGTCGGCCTAATGTGGGCAAGAGTAGTTTAGTTAATGCTATTTTAAATGAAGAAAGAGTTTTAGTCGGTAGCGTTGCAGGTACGACTCGTGATGCAGTTGATACGCCATTTACTTATCATGATGCTGACTTTGTTGTTATTGATACAGCCGGTATGCGTAAAAAGGGTCGTATTTATGAAAATATTGAAAAATATAGTTTATTAAGGGCTTTGAAAGCAATTGATCGCTCAGATGTTTGTTTACTTGTTATTGATATTAAGGATGGTATTATTGAACATGACAAACATATCGCTAGTTATGCAATTGATGCTGGCAAAGCAGTTATTATTGTTATAAATAAATGGGATACGGTTTCAGATAAAGAAGTAGTTATGAAAAGTTTTACTAAAGAGATAAGAAATAATTTTCAATTTATGACTTATGCACCAATTGTTTTTCTATCAGCACTTACTAAAAAAAGGATTCACACTTTAATGCCCGAAATTTTAAAGGTCTATGAAAATAGTAAGAAAGAAATTAAAACAAGTTTACTTAATAATGTAGTTAGAGATGCCTATTTACTTAATTTACCACCTAGTTATAAAGGTAAACGATTAAAAATTTATTTTAGTAATCAAGCAGGTACAAAGCCTCCAACTTTTAATATTCAGGTTAATAATAAGGGATTGATTCATTTTTCTTATAAGCGTTATTTAGAAAACAAGATAAGAGAGTCTTTTGATTTTGAAGGAACGCCTATTGTATTACAATTTAAAAATAAAGGAGAACAGGAGTGATTCTTTTTTTTAACTATTTTATTTAGCTTTCATATAATAATCTAGGAGGATGAATAAATGAAGTTTACTGATAATTTTTTTAATAAGATAGAAAAAAAGACTAATGTAGGAAAGGAAACTATTTTAGATTTGGCTTCGAAACTACAAAAATCAGATTTTAAAAATGAAAATACTTTACGAGAGATTATTCAAGAATTAGGTAAGATGACAGGCAAGGACGTTGGTAAAGAACAGGCCGATAAAATAGTTAGTGCGGTTGTTAATGATAAAGTGCCTAAAGATTTTAATGGTATGATTTAGCACTTTTAGTGCTTTTTTTATTTATAATATTATTTTTTCATATATTTGTGTTGATTACATATATTTTAATGAAACGAATAGGAAAGTAGGGATTATATGGAAAAATTGGATATTATAAAAAATTTAACCCAGAGAACGGGAGGCGATATATATTTTGGTGTTGTTGGGGCCGTTAGAACAGGGAAGTCAACTTTTATTAAAAAGGTTATTGAAAATTTAGTTGTTCCTAATATTGCTGATGAGTATGAGCGCAAAAGAGCACTTGATGAAATTCCTCAAACAGCTCAGGGAAAAACAATTATGACGATTGAGCCTAAATTTGTACCTAGTAATGCTGCTCATATTAATATTGATTCTTTTAGTGCTAATATCCGTTTGGTTGATTGTGTAGGTTATGTTATTGATGGATCAAAGGGTTATGAAGATGATAATGGACCGAGGATGGTTAAGACACCTTGGTATGATGAAGAAATTCCTTTTGTTGAAGCAGCAGAAATTGGTACTTCAAAGGTTATTAAAGATCATTCTTCAATAGGTATTGTAGTAACAACGGATGGTTCGATTGGTAAAATAGGACGTAATGCTTTTATTGATGCAGAAAAGCGAGTTATTGCAGAGTTAACGGAAATTGGCAAGCCTTTTATTGTATTATTAAATTCGACGCATCCAATGATGCCAGAAACAGAAAGTTTAGCATTTGATTTACGAGCTAGTTATGGGGTACCAGTTATGCCTATTAGTGTTGAAAACATGGGCGAACGGGATATATATGCTATTTTAAGGGAAGCTTTATATGAATTTCCGGTAACACAGGTAAATGTAAATATGCCAGAGTGGATTGCGTGTTTGGCGCCAAATAATTGGTTAAAAGAAATTTATATTAATAAAATAAAAGAAAGTGTTACAGAAATTGATCGATTACGTGATACCCAAAATATTGAAAAGTATTTTAAAGATTGTGAATATATTGAAAAAGCCTATTTATCAGATATTAATACTGCTAATGGTGAAGCAACAATTACATTACAAGCACCTAATCATTTATACAACACCGTTTTAAAAGATATTATAGGTATTGATATAACTAATAGAGCTGAATTATTATCATTGTTTCAAGATTATAATGAGGCTAAAAGTGAATATGATCAAATTAAGAGTGCATTGAAAATGGTTAAACAAACAGGTTATGGGGTAGCGGCTCCAACTTTAGCGGACATGAAACTTTCAACACCAGAGATTACTAAACAAGGTAGTAGATATGGAATTAAGTTAAAAGCAGTAGCACCATCGATTCATATGATTAGGGTTGATGTGGAAAGCACTTTTGAACCGATTATTGGATCAGAATTGCAGAGTAAGGAATTGATTGATTATTTAATGAAAGATTATGATAGTACGCCCGATAATATTTGGAAGAGTGAAATATTTGGACGTAGTTTAGATTTGATTGTTAAGGAAGGCATTCAGGCTAAGTTATCTTTGATGCCGGAGAATGCCCGAAATAAGCTACAACAAACTTTATCTAAGTTAGTTAATCGTGGTTCCGGTAATTTATTTGCAATTGTTTTATAAGAGCTTTAGCTCTTTTTTTGTTATTTTTTTGTTAATTTTTCATATTATGTAATAGGAGGGATAAGATGGACAAGATGGAAACACAGCTTTCATCATTTAATCATAGTATTAATATGATTGAGCGTAAAAACATTGTAGTTAGTGGTATTAAAAAAATCGAAAATTTTGATAGTGAGGAATTTTTAATGGAAACTAGTATGGGGTTTGTTGTTATTAAAGGTAGTGAGTTGGAAATTATAAAGTTAGATACATATCAGGGCAATGTTTCTATTAAAGGGCATATTAATAGCTTATCTTACATGGATAGTATGTCTAAAAAAAATAAGGATGACAGTGTTTTTAGTAAGTTGTTTAAGTGATGAATTTAGATACACAATTATTATTGCTTATGTTTTCTTTATTTTTCGGAATTATTTTTGGCTTATTTGCACATTTTAATTATCGTTTTATTTATAATGAAAAAAAATGGATAAGATTCGTTTTTTCTTTTGTTACTGTTATTTTGTTTGTTTTATTATATTTTATTATATTATTGAGGATTAATTATGGCATTTTGCATATTTATTCATTGCTTTTTATTGTTATTGGTTTTTTTATTTCCCTTTATCTTGTAACGTGGGTTGTACCTAAATTAGTTGCGTGGTTTAAAAAAAAATGATATACTTACATGGTAAGGGTGTGAGGATATGGCTAAACGAAGAAAAAAAATCAGTAAAGTTTCTAAACGTCGTTTAGTTTTTTTTACGCCTCTTTGTCTTATGGCTTTTATTTATTTTTCGTATTGTTTGTTTTCCTCATCAGTTAAATTATATGATTTGAGGAATACTAAGGATAATTTGGATGAGCAGTTATTTAAGTTAAAAGAAAATGAAGAAGAGTTAAAAATTGAAATTGAACGGTTAAATGATCCTGATTATTTAGCGCGTTTTGCCCGAGAAAATTATTTGTATTCTAAGGATGGCGAATATGTTATTAAAGTAGAAGATGATAAGAAAAAAAAGCCAGTTTTATCTAAGCGTATGGTAATTAATTATGATGTAATAATTATGATTACGGGCGGGCTATTGGTTGTTATTATTATTTGTGTTTTACGAAAAAAAACTACTAAACAGTAGTTTTTATAATTTAAAGTCATTTGTTATATTATCGTTCATGTTTTTACCATCAAAATATGTTTTTTGTTTATAATTACATAGTTTAGCAATAATATTAGCAGGAAATGTTCTTACTTCTTTATTGTAGTCAGTTATAATGTCATTATAGTATTTTCGCGATGCAATTATTTCGGCTTCTGATTCATTTAGATTTAACTCTATTTTAATAAAATTATCACAGTCTTTTAATTGAGAATTTTCTTCTTTTATTTTTTCAAATTCATTTATTCCTTCATATAATTGCCGATCAAGTTCAAAGTTGGTTAATTTTTTTGATCGTAGTTTAATAATATTTTCAAATATCTCATCTTTAATATCGGTGTTTGTTTTAATAATTCCAATTGATTTATTTAATAAATCGAATCTTTTTCTTAGTGTTTTATCGATTGTTGCTTCTGCTTCGTTAATTCTTATTATATAATTTTGAAATTTGTTATAAATAGTTACATACCATAAAAACAGAAAACAAAAAGTTATAAATATTAATAATCCATACATAACTATACTCATACCATCACCTACTGTTATTATATCATGGTTAATTTATTTTTTCAATTGTTTGGGATAAATTGTTGACTATAATTTATTTGTTCATCGAATGTCATGTAGTCGACATAAATCATTAATAGCAGTTGCCATTTTCCCGTGGCAGGTTCGCTTATTATAATATGGTCGCGACCAGATTGTTCAATGACACCTTTAAAGGCAAGATCACGATAATCTTTTGAATCAGGGAAGGTCATGTAAATGGTTACTTTTTTTCCTTTATTTAGGCGTAGTATGTTTTCAATATATGATTGTTCAAAGTTTTGTTCATTGTTGTTATAATTAGGCGCTAATGTTTGATTTGGTAATGGAATATTACCGTTATAAATAGGATTACCAGGAAATGCTTTATTTCCGTAATTGTTGTTCAAATAATCACCCTTTCTATTAATATATATTATTGGGTGGATTTTTTATGCTTTATTTTGACTTTTTTACATCTTCTGTTTATAATATTATTAGGAGGGATACTATGCAAGTTAAGGTTGGTGTTTCTAATCGTCATGTTCATTTATCTAAAGATGATTTTAATGTTTTATTTGGTTGTGGTATGGATCTTCCTTGTGATTTTATGTTAGGACAACCAGGGGAATTTGCTTCTAGTTGTAAGGTAGTTATTAAGGGTCCTAAAGGAGAAATTGCTAATGTGCGAGTAATGGGACCTTTTAGAAGTTATACACAAGTGGAGGTTTGTAGGACAGATTGTTTTACTTTGGGTATTACAGCACCTATTAGGGATTCGGGTGATATTTTAAATAGTAGCCCAATTACTATTGTAGGTCCTAAGGGTTTTGTTGCTAAAAAGTATGGGTGTATTATAGCAAGAAGGCATATTCATCTTAATGAGGCTGATCGGGTTTTGTTTGGTGTTGCTAAAAAGATAGTTAGAATTAAAGTTAGCAATGCTAAGGGTGGTATTTTGGATAATGTTTATCTTAAGTATGGACCTAATTTTAAGCTTGAGTGTCATTTAGATACAGATGATGCGAATGGTAATTTGCTTGCTTCAGGTGATTTTGTTACGATTGTTGATTAACTAGGAACTACATTATCTTTTTCACTGATAGTTGGTATGAGATTATCGAGATTTTCCTTGGTTATGGTTGGTTCGGTTCCTTTTAGGTAATATATTAGTTGTTTATGAGGACTATTATTTGTAGCTATTTCCCCAGAAAGTGGTTCTATTAATACACCAACGACGTTTGCTGGTTTTAAATACCAGTTTTCTAATTTATTTTTTAAAGATTCTTCCATGATGTTGGCCCAGGCTTTTTTATTTTTTGCTCCGTTTGCAACAGATAGTTCTTGATTGTTATCATAGCCAGTCCACATGCCGACAAGAAGATCTTTGTTATATCCAAATATTAGACTGTCGGTGTCTGTTGTGCCGGTTTTTATAGCGTATTTTTTGGTTAGTTTAGCGGCTATTTCCATGCAGGTTGGGTAGTTATAACTGATAAATTCGCGGGAATAGGAGTTTGTTAGCATTTCATTTAAGATATAAACAAGGCTTTTGTTGAGAACGGTTTGTTGCTTAAATTTGTGACGATAGAGGGTGTTGCCTTTTTCGTCTACTACTTTTTTTATTAGATATGGTTCTATTTTTATACCTTCGTTTGCTAGGGTATTATAGGCTTCGATCATTTCTTTTAAATTTATTTCATTAGTGCCAAGAGCTAGTGATGGGTTGGGGTCTAGTTTGGTAGATATGCCGACTCTTTTGGCAATATCTACAAGGGTGTTTTCGCCTAAAAATAGATGGGTTTTAACAGCGTATATGTTGTCTGAATAAGCTAGGGCAGTTGCCATACTGATAGGTCCATTAGCATATTTTTCGTCATAGTTGTGAGGACTATAGGTTTTTTTTTCACTGAAGGCAAAGGTTGTTTGTTCACTTTTGAATGGGGTTGAAGGTGTAAAACCATTTTCTAAGGCGGCATAGTAAAGAAATGGTTTTAAAGTGGAGCCTACCTGTCTTTTAGCTTTTGTGGCACGGTTATATTGACTTTTAGCATAATCCTTGCCACCTGTTAGGGCTAAAATTTGACCGGTTTTTGGTTTGATCATTATGCTAGCTACTTGAAGATCTTCGCTAATATATGTATTGATACTTTCTTCCATTATTTTTTGTTTTTGTTTATCTAGGTTAGTGTATATTTTAATTGACCCAGTTTCTAAAAATGTTTTGGGGATAGTTTTTATCTTTTTTAATTCTTCGATAACAGCATCTTGATAGTACATGATGGTTTTTAAATTATCTTGATTTTTTAGTCCATAATAGGTTAGCTTCATATTTAAAGCATTAGCTTTTTGTTTTCCTGTTATATAGTTGTTTTTTACCATGGAAGTTAGAATGATTTTCTGTCTTTTTTTTGCGTTTTTTGGGTTAGTTATGGGAGAATATTTACTGGGCCATTTAGGTATGCCAGCTAACATGCTTGCTTCGGCAAGGGTAAGTTCCTTTGCATGTTTGTTGAAGTAATACTGGGATGCATCTTCTATACCGTAGATACCACCGTAGTTGATGGTATTTAGGTATCCTTCTAATATTTCTTTTTTGCTATAGTGGGCTTCTAATTTAATGGTTAACCAGGCTTCTTTTATTTTTCTTGACCATTTTTTATCGAAATCTAGGAAAAGATTTTTGGCATATTGTTGAGTGATAGTTGAGGCTCCTTGGAGAGTATGGTTATTGGTTATATTGATATACATAGCTTTTATTATTCGGAGAAAGTCAAATCCTTGATGTTTATAAAAATGTTTATCTTCAATTGATATAGTAGCGTTTGTTAGGTATGGACTTATATTTTTTAATTTGGTCCAATTGTTGTTGCCGGTTATTTGATTATTATTTTTATCATATATAGTAAATCCATTGGCTGATTTTATTTCTAGTTTAGGGGTAGTTTTAGCATATAAATAGATACTTATATATGCTAAAAATAAAAACATTGTTATTATTAATAGTATTTTGACTATTTTTTTTATTGTTTGCATTAAATCAGTCCATTCTATGATTATTATTGGTTTTTTTTTGAAAAATATTAGTGTTTTTAGTATAAATAATATACTTTGTGTTATATGTTTTACATAGTTTTGTCTAAAATATAAATGTTAATATAGAAACTGATAAAAATGTCAAAGTTAAAAGTTGATAATTT
>JAVWOV010000005.1:0-22876 GCA_036636255.1 Bacilli bacterium | reverse complement strand
TTTATTTTACCACACTGTCCACATTTTTGTGTCTATATATCTATACTAACACCACTAACACCAATTTGACATATAGAATTAATTGTGGTAACATAAGTTCCCAAGTAAAGAGGAGGGAGTAAAAATGAAAAATATAAGAATTATATTAAGTATTTTAGCCATTATAGTAGTCGGATTATGCTTAACTAATGTAAAAGCTATCGCTATAAATGATAACTATTTTGTTTGGCAAAGAAATGACGTAGATCAAACATCGAGATTAAAAAAAACTAGTACAAATGGTGATATAATAACATCTTTTGTTGGATATACAGAAAATAATTCATTTCAACCAGCCTATTGTAATAATGCACAAAAAGATGGTGTTGGCGGAGTTCATAATCATCCAGGTTATACTGTTAATGTTACTGGTTTAGCAGATGCGGCAGCTTGGCGGGTTATATCAAATGGTTATCCTTATAAAACACCAGCAGAATTAGGTGTTGATAATGAATATGATGCTTTTACTGCTACTAAACATGCTGTATATGTTGTTATTGGTCAGTCACCTGTTAGGGTATACGCAGGAAAAGATGAAAGAGGCCGAAAAGTAGTTAATGCTATTAGGAACTTATCAAGTAAAGCTGTTGGGGCAAACGGATTATCTAATTATACAGCTCCTAATTTTATCATTAATGAAAGTAACATAACAGAAGAAGGGGATTATATTGTTAAAACAATAAGAGGAACTTCTAATACAATAAATGCCGAGGCAATAAATGTTTCATTAAATAATGCTCCATCGGGAACTGTTATATCTGATCTAAATGGTAATATAAAAACGGTTTTTAATGATAACGAAGTTATAAAAATTTCTGTTTTTAAAAAAAGTATAAATATAAAAACATCTTTTCAAATTAATATAGACGCTAAATTTGCAAGTTATAAAGTTTATTTTGGCAAGGCTTTATCTAGTAATTTACAAGATTATTATATGACAAGTGAAAAATATGAATATGCAAAAGCAACAAGTAATTTTGTTTATGAATTACCTAAAAAAACATGTGATGACGTAATTAAAAATCATGAACAATGTTCTAAGGATAATACATGTAGTAAAGAAGAAAAAAGTGAATATGAAGCATGTGTACCTAAAAAAACATGTGATGACGTAATTAAAAATCATGAACAATGTTCTAAGGATAATACATGTAGTAAAGAAGAAAAAAGTGAATATGAAGCATGTGTACCTAAAAAAACATGTGATGACGTAATTAAAAATCATGAACAATGTTCTAAGGATAATACATGTAGTAAAGAAGAAAAAAGCGAATATGAAGCATGCGTAGTACCTTTAAATAACGAAATAAATCCTAATACAAGTGGATTAAACGTTATCCTAACTAGTATTATAATAATAACATCTTTATCAACGGGAGTATATGCTTATCAAAAGAGGAAAGCATTAGAAATAAAATAAAAAGCATCTAAAGATACTAGTACCTGTCAATTACTCACTAAATAAAAAGACGAATTAAATTGAATTTTGTAAACGATATCATACAGGTGATGAGTAGTCTAGTTTTTTGAATACGTTCATGGTTATACCATTGAACGTATTTTTGGTAGTGTGCCGGGCATGGCATATAACTAGGTGGTGGAAGTCCACTATACACGTAAGTATCTACGAAGTATTAGAGAAGCACAACGCATTAACTTGACCTAGATCCAAGGGAATTTATTCTTCTATAACGGGGGTGCGGATGAAAAGTTGGACTATTTTAAAAGCGATAGATAGTATATACACATAATTGTTGAAAGAAAAGAAGCAATTTACAATTGAGAAACAATAGACAGAAGATTAAATCCTGACAAATATAATAAGAATAAAATAGGATTGTAATTATGAGTCTAAAAATATACCCACACCCCTACCTAAGACTTTCTCGTCAAAAGTTCATTTTTTATGTTTTCCCACAAAAAAACCTCCTAAAGTTCTTTCTAAATATATTTCGCCACATTTTCAGGAATTTTTTATTTAGTACGACCTTTATAGGTATTATAATCTTTAATATCCTTTTTATTTATTAGTTAATCGATAGAAATTAATCGAAGGCTTATTTAAAAATCTAAAATAAACATCGGAAGTTCCCAAGCCATAAGAAATATACAAATTAGTATTATTAAGTAAATAATGCTCATTATTATAATTTTTAGCACCTTTTGGTAAAAGTAGTGGACCAACAAAAGGTAATCTAATTTGACCACCGTGGCAATGACCAGCCAAAATAAGATCATATTTAGCATAATCAAAATTGCTAATGTAATCTGGTTTATGAATTAGCAAAATATTATAAACAGGCTTATCATCATCCTTTAATGTTTTTAAATAATTAGCTATTTTAGTATCAGACTTTTTATTAGAACTAATTCCCCCCATAAAAATATAATTAGAACCATTATCATAAATAGAAGTATAATCATCATTTAAATTAGTAAAATCACTTTCTTTAATTATTTGGTCCCAATCAAGATCAATATCGTCTTCACCACTAATAGCATATTTACCAATAGTAGTATCAATTGAACTTAAAAGTTTAACAAGTTTTTGCTTCTTATTATCATTTAATTTAACTTTAGAATCAAATAAATCACCAGTTAAAACAACAATATCGGGTTTAATATTTTTGATTTTATCTAAAACTTTAACTAAGTTTTTATAATTAAAAGTAGTTCCATAATGTAAATCACTAATATGCACAATTTTTAAACCATGAAAATTATCAGTTAATTCACTATCCATAACTTTATATTCCTTAACTCTAAGACCATCAGTAGAAATATAACGACTATATAAAACAAGACTAATAATAGAAAAAATCAAAAAAAAGCTCAAAAATAATATTCTATTTAATTTCATACCATCACCATAATCATTTTAGCACGAAAAAAAAAATAAGTAAAATATAATATTCTACTTAACCAAAAATTAAAATCAGAAATTGTAAGGAAACAAGTAAACCATTATGTATAAAATGCAATCCCATGGGAACAAAAATATTTTTAGATTTAACTAACGTATATGCAAACACCATTCCAGGAGCAGAATAAGGAATTAAATACAATAAATCTGTTAAATTTTCATAAGAAGTAAAAACATGTAAGCCACCAAAAACAAGTCCAGATAATATAACGAATAAAACATTATTTGTAAAAATATTTCTAAATGCTTGTCTAAAAACTAATTCTTCAATAATAGGTGCTAAAATAACAGCCGTAACAAAAATATAAAAAGGACTTTTATTAAAACTTTGTCGAATAATTTCTTCGTTATTAGGAAGATTATTGGTAAATAACATAATAATCAAATTACTAAACATCATAATAGCTAAAGCAATAAACCAATATTTAATATACTTTTTAAAATAATTTAAATGATTTTTCTTAAGATCATTAAAACAATTAATCAATACATCCTTAAAAATAAAAATAATAATCGCGGCAATTAAAATATCGCTAGCTAATAAATAAATAATTTTTAAAAACAAGGGAATATTGTTAGCATCAACGTTAAATAAGGAAAATAAGGCACCTGAAAACAAAGAAAACCCAAAATAAACCAAAATAACTAAAAAACCCTTAATCGAATTTTTTATATAATTTTTATCACTAATTTTTTCAAACATATTATCACACATAACCTAAACACAGTCAAAACAACTTAGATAGATTCCTTTCCGTTAAATCTAATATAAAAGTGAATATTATTTATAAATAAACAACTTATATAGTAATTATAGCAGAAAAATCAAAAAATATCTAAAAAAATGTTAAAATCTTTAAAATTATGATATAATGAATATGTCAGAAAAAAAGAGTGGGAAGACCCACTTTTTAATATAAAAAGGGAGGATATATGGAAATAATAACCAAAATAAAAGAACAAATAAAAAGTCCTATTGAAGAAAAAGGTTACATATTAGATGATGTTTTATTTAAACAAGATGGGTCAATTTATTCTTTAGTAATAATTATTGATAAAGAACCAGTTGTTACTGTTGAAGACTGTGTAATTATTAGTAATTTAATTGATCCCATAATTGATAAATTAGATTTAATTGAACATAGTTATGTTTTAGATGTATGTTCACGTGAGAAAGGAGATAAATAATGGATACAAAAGAATTTAAAAATGCCGTAGCTTTATTAGTGAAAGAAAAAGGAATAAGTGAAAAAGTAATTTTTGAAACATTAGAATTAGCGCTTACCTCGGCTTATAAAAAAAACTATCAATCATTACCTAATGTAAAAGTTATAATCGATGGTGATAAGGGAAGTGTTAAAGTATTTTCTTATATGACTGTTGTTGAAGAAGTAATTGATGAAAGAATTGAACTAACCTTAGAACAAGCTAAAAAATTAGTCGAAGGAATAATGGTTGGTGAAACGATTGATACAGAAGTGACCCCTAAAGACTTTGGTAGAGTAGCAGCAGCTACTGCTAAACAAGTAATAATTCAAAAAATAAAAGAAGCAGAAAGAAATAATATTATCGAAGAATTTGGTGATAAACAAGATGAAATGGTTTCAGGATTAGTAGCCATGGAAGATGTTCGTAATTATTATGTAGATTTAGGAAAAACTCAAGGTATTTTGCCAAAAACAGAAACTATTCCTGGTGAAACAATAAAAATGGGCGCTAATATAAAAGTATACATAACTAAAGTTGAAAACAACTCCAAAGGACCAATTATTTTATTATCTCGTAATCATTACGGTTTTGTAAAACGTTTATTTGAATTAGAAATACCCGAAATAAATGAGGGCATTATTTTAGTATATAGTGTAGCTCGTGATGCCGGTAATCGAACTAAAATAGCTGTCTATTCAGAAATAGAAAACGTTGATGCTATTGGTGCTTGTATTGGAGAAAAAGGAAGTCGTATTAATAATATTATAAAGGAATTAAATGGTGAAAAAGTTGATATAATTGAATATGATAGTAATATCGTAAAATTCATTCAAAATGCCTTAAGTCCTGCAAAAAATGTTAATGTATATATTTTGGATGAGAAAAAAAGAGAAGCATTAGTTATTGTTGATAATGATAACCTATCTTTAGCAATTGGGAAAAAAGGTTTAAATGTAAGACTTGCAGCGCGATTAACTCATCATAAAATAGATGTAAAAACTGTTGAACAAGCTAAAGAAGATGGCATAAATATAATATTGGAGTAAATCATGAAAACAAAAAAAATACCAATGCGCACCTGTATCATAACCAAAGAAAAGTTTCCCAAACAAGAATTAATTCGTATAGTTAAAACGCCCTTAAAAGAAATTAAAATAGATCCAACCGGGAAAATAAACGGTCGAGGAGCTTATTTAAAAAAAGATTTAGCTGTGTTTAAAAAAGCTCGTAAAAATAAAATATTAAATAGGTTTTTAGCAAGTGATATACCAGAAGAAATTTATGATGCATTAGAGGCAATGTTATGAAAAGAGAAGACTATATTAGCTGGGATCAGTATTTTATGGCTATAGCGCTTACTACGTTAAATCGCAGTAAGGATCCCTCAACGCAAGTTGGCACCTGTATCGTAAATAACCAAAACCATATTCTATCAACTGGTTATAATGGTGCTCCTATCGGTATGCCTGATGACGAATTTCCTTGGAGTCGTAGTGGTGAATATGAAAATATCAAATATGCATATGTGTGTCATAGTGAATTAAATGCTATTTTAAACTGTCATAGTGATTTAAAAAATACTAAACTTTATGTTTCTTTATTTCCTTGTAATGAATGTACCAAAGCAATTATTCAAGCTGGAATAACGGAAATAATTTATTATGATGATAAATATAAGGATACAAAAGAAGTAAAAGTTGCTAAAAAAATGCTTGATAAATGTGGCGTTAGTTATCGCCAGTACGAAAAAAGTAATCAACAAATAATACTAAATTTATAAAAAGAGAGGTGATCTTTATGATGAATGTCAAAGAATACGCACTTGATGTTAATAAAACTATAGCTGAAATTTTAAGTAAAGGCCAAGAATTAGGCCTAGATATCCGCAACGAAGATGATTTATTAGACGAAGAAATGATTACAGAATTAGATAATGCAAATTTTATAATGGAAGAAGATTTAGACGCTGTAACCACGATTAATAAAGTTCTCCAACACCCAAAGAAAAAGGAAGACATTACCAAAAAAGACCTAGCAAAACGTAAAAAGCAAATGTATAAAAATAAAGAAAAATTAATTTCAAACAATCCTGTAACAGATGACAAAGTAATATTATATTATGAAAATATGACGGTGGCATCATTAGCTAAAATGTTAAATGTGAAAGCAACGGAATTAGTAAAAAAACTATTTTCCTTAGGAATAATGGCTAATGTTAATAATGCCCTTAGTCTAGAAAATGCTGAAATTTTAGTTCTTGATTATAATAAAACTTTAAAAAAAGAAGAAACTGCCGATGTAACTAATTTTGAAACATTTGAAATAAATGATTTAGAAAAAGATTTATTACCAAGGCCACCGATTGTTACTATTATGGGTCATGTTGATCATGGTAAAACAACTCTTTTAGATGCAATTAGAAAATCGAATGTTGTTACAACCGAAGCTGGGGGAATTACTCAGGCCATCAGTGCATATCAAGTGAAGCATAATGATAAAATAATAACATTTATAGACACACCGGGGCATGCTGCCTTTACTGAAATGCGCTCAAGAGGTGCTAAAATAACTGATATTATTATTATTATAGTAGCTGCTGATGATGGTGTTATGCCACAAACAAAAGAAGCCATAGATCATGCGCTAGCTGCTAAAGTGCCTATTATAGTAGCTATAAATAAAATGGATAGACCAGGAGCTAATCCTGAAAGAATAATGACAGAACTTGGAGAATACGGTTTAATGGCAGAACAATGGGGCGGTGAAACATTATTTAGTAAAATTTCTGCTATAACCGGTGAGGGAATTGATGAATTATTAGAAAATATTTTATTAATAGCAGAAATGGGCGAATATAAAGCTAATCCTAATCGTTACGCCATAGGAACAGTTATTGAAGCCAGGTTAGATAAACATGTTGGACCAATTGTAACCTTATTAATTGAAAACGGAACCTTAAGACTAGGTGATCCTATTGTTGTTGGGCAAGCAAGCGGTAAAATAAGAACATTAAAAAATGATAAAAATGAAGAAATAACTAAAGCCTTACCATCACAACCAGTTTCAATAACGGGACTTAATATGACACCAATTGCTGGTGATAAATTCATGTCTTTTGCAACCGAAAAAGAAGCCCGTAATATTAGTGAACAACGAAAGAAAAATAAAATATTAAATACTATTCCTAAAGCCCCAGTTACCTTAGAAGATTTATATCAAAAAATAGGTACTGGTCAAAAAGAAATAAATATTTTAATTAAAGCTGATGTCAATGGTTCAAGTGAAGCTGTAAAAAGTTCGTTAGAAAAAATTGATGTTGAGGGCGTTAAAGTAAATGTAATAAGAAGTGGTGTTGGTGCCATAACTGAAAGTGACATTGTTTTAGCTAAAGCTGCTCATGCCATTATTATTGGTTTTAATGTAAGACCAAATAAAGAAATGAAAGAATCAGCCAAACTTGCAGGGGTTGAAATAAGACCATATAATATAATTTATAAAGCTGTAGAAGAAATGGAAGCAGCTATGAAAGGGATGCTTGATCCTGTTTATGAAGAAAAAACATTAGGGAATGCCACTATTAAACAACTGTTTAAATTTTCTAAAGTAGGTATAATTGCCGGTTCCATGGTGAATGATGGAATTATAAAAACATGTGCTAATGCTAGAATTATAAGAAATAGTATTGTAATATATGATGGATCAATTGGTTCAATTCAAAGAGAAAAAGATACAGTTAAAGAAGTTAAAAAAGGCTTTGAATGTGGTATAACTATTGACGGTTATAGTGATTTAAAAGAAGGCGACGTAATTGAAGCTTATGAAATGAACGAAATAAAAAAATAAACTGATATTCAGTTTTTTTTAATCATTAAATAATTAGAACAACATATAATTATTTGGGTGATAAGATGGAATTACAAAAAGGTGATTTAGTAACCAGGAATTCACATAGTAATGATATGGTCTTTAATATAATTGATATTAAAGATGGTATTTGTTATCTAAAAGGCATAAATATAAGATTATATGCTGATAGTAAAATTAATGATTTAAAAAAATATGACGAAACAGAAGATATTGAAGAAGAAGAACCTTTTTTAAGTAGAATAAAGGAAAAATGTGAATTAAATCGTAATGACTATTTTTATTTACCAGGTAAAATTTTACATATTGATGGTGATACAGATTATTTAAATAGATGTTTAAAATATTATGAGCAAATTAATATTGCAGCTATGGGCATTAAAGAAAAAGAAGACCAAATTCCTTATAAAATAAAAGAGCTATTAGCAGAATACAATCCTAACATTGTTGTAATAACTGGTCATGATGCTTATTATAAACGAAAGGGAACTATGGATAATTTAAATTCCTATAAAAATAGTCGTAACTTTGTTGAAGCAATTAAAGAAGCACGTAAGTATGAAAGTAGTCATGAAAAATTAATTATCATTGCCGGAGCTTGTCAATCAGACTATGAGGAATTAATAAAAGCAGGGGCTAATTTTGCTTCAAGCCCTCGAAGAATTAATATTCATGCTTTAGATCCAGCTATAATTGCTACCAAAATGAGTCTAGCCGACATCACACAAGACATAGATTTAAAAGGTATATTAGATTATACAAAATATGGTAAAGATGGCATAGGGGGCATTAAAACAAAAGGAACTATGTACATAGGATATCCGAGGTGAAAAATGAATATTAATTTAGTCAAGGAAGAATTAAATACCCATATAGGCGCCGATGTGACGATAAAATATAACTTAGGTCGTAACAAATATGAAAGTTATAATGTTAGAATAAAAGAACTTTATAATTATATCTTTTTAGTAGAAATGCTTGATGATAAAAATTTGGAAATAAAATCATTTTCTTATTCAGATATAATAACTAAAACTATTAAAATAAATTATTAAAAAACTATTAAAATAAAGCTTATTTAAAATAGTTAACTAATAAAAAATGATATTTTAAAAAATAATTAAAAAAGAATAAACTTTTGTTATTTTCATATCAAGTATAAAAGATTAATAATTCTCAAAATAGCTATATAATATAGCAAATACCCTAAAAAAATGATTAAATAGTTAAATTTAGCTATAAAATCACTAAAAATCGGTAAAAAAAATAGTTTTCACATAAAAAGGGTTGCAATTTAAAATGAAGTAATATATACTGAAAGTGTAATACTATATACTGAAGGGAGAGATATACTTGAAAATTACATCTGTAAATGTACGCAAGGTTGAAAAAGAAGATTCTAGAATGAAGGGTACAGCTTCCGTTTTAATTGACGATTGTTTTGCAATTCATGATATTAGGATTATTGAAGGGGATAATGGTTTATTTATCGCAATGCCAAGTCGTAAAACAGCAACTGGTGGTTATAGGGATATTGCACATCCAATTAACCAGGAAGCTAGAAAAATGTTTGAAGACGATATTTTAGAAGCATTTAAAAACGAAGAATAAAAAACTCGAATAGAGTTTTTTTTGTATAAAAGTAATCTTTTAAATTAGTAAACCTACCAGCTTTTTATATAATGAAATTAACGTTTAACGCAAAAGTAAATACAATTGTTCAGTGGAATAATACTTGCAAGACTAAACTCTGTTATAAACCGATTTTATTTTTTCAATCTACAATAATAAAATTAATATTACAAATTAACCTTAAAGCATAGACATTTAAACGCACTTGTATTATAATAAATATCAATTTTATTAGGAGGTGTTACTTTGTTAAAAACCGACTTACCCGTTATTATATTACCTAAAATTATTTTACTTCCTAATAACGAAGTACGCTTAGAATTTGATAATAATATTAATAAAAACATTATAGAAATAGCCAAACTATTTCATAATAATAAAATCCTTATTGTTAGTAATCTTGATTTATTAGAAGAAGAACCTAATTTGAAGAAACTTTCAAAAATAGGCGTTATTGCCAAAATAAATCACAAAATAGAATTACCCAATGGAAAAACAAGAGTTATTTTTCAAGGAATCAAAAGAGCGAAAATTTATGAGTATTTAAATTTAAATAGGAGAGATGAATTGCTTGAAGCAATTGTATCAGAAATAGAAGAAGAAAAAATTGATGCTACCAATGAAACTATTTTTACTAATAAACTATATCGTGAATTAGAAAAAGCCATTAAAAAAATACCATATCTCAGTAATACTGTTTTATCGTTAATAACAAACGTAAATAATTTGTCAAAAATGACGGATATAATTGTTCCACATTTACCATCATCATGTAAGCGCGGCTATGAATATTTAAAAACTTCTTCACCTAATCAAAGATTTCAAATGATTTTAGAAGATATTTATCAGGAAATGGAACAATTTAGTATTGAAAACAAAATTGATAATAAAATAAAAGATCAAATTGATCATAATCAAAAAGAATATTTATTACGTGAAAAATTAAAATTTATTAAGGAAGAACTAGGCGAAATAAGTACTAAAGAAACCGAAATAGAGATAATTAATAAAAAAATAAGTGAATTAAAAGCCCCTTTAAAAATAAAAGAGCGAATAAAAATTGAATTACAAAGATATGAAAGTTTATCATCTATGTCATCGGAAATTAGTTTGATAACAAATTATATTGATTGGTTGTTAGAGCTTCCTTGGCAGATTTATACTAATGATGTTGATGATTTTAATAAAGTAAAAACTAAATTAAACGAATCACATTATGGTTTAGAAAAGGTGAAAACCAGAATAATTGAATTTCTCGCTGTCAAGAAAATGACAAATAATATGCGTGCTCCTATTATTTGCTTGGTAGGACCACCAGGAGTTGGAAAAACTTCTTTAGCTATTTCTATTGCTAGTGCTATTAATCGTAATTTTGTTAAAATGTCAGTAGGTGGTATAAACGATGAGGCTGAAATAATTGGTCACCGTAAAACATATTTAGGATCGAGTCCTGGTCGAATTATTCAATCAATGAAAAAAGCTAAAAGTTCTAATCCGGTTTTTTTGATTGATGAAATAGATAAAATGACTAAAGATCTCAAAGGTGATCCGGCTAGCGCTTTGTTAGAAATATTAGATCCAAAACAAAATAAATATTTCAGTGATAATTACATTGAAGAAGAATATGATTTGTCAAATGTTATGTTTATTGCTACAGCTAATTATATAAATGATATTCCGGAAGCTTTAAAAGATCGTCTTGAAATAGTACACTTATCAAGTTATACAGAATATGAAAAACTTCATATTGGGAAAAATCACTTAATAAGAAAAGTATGCCAAGAACACGGTATAAATAAAAAACATTTTAATTTTACTGACGAAGCTATCTTAACTATTATCAGATGTTATACGAAAGAAGCTGGGGTGAGAGAATTAGAACGACAAATCGCTAAAATTGTTCGAAAAGTTGTTACATCGTTAATTGTTAATAATATAAAAATAAATGTAATAAATATAACTGAAAAAAATCTTTTGAAATATTTAGGAAAAAAGAAATATCATTTAAAAAGTTCCTTAGGAAATAGTAATATTGGCGTTGTAACAGGCCTTGCCTATACTTATTGTGGTGGTGATACATTATCAATAGAGGTTACTTTTTATCAAGGAAAAGGAGATTTGATTTTAACAGGATCACTAGGCGAAGTAATGAAGGAAAGTGCGCAAATAGCCTTAAGTTATATTAAGGCTAATAGTACTTTATTTAAAATAAACAAACAATTACTAAATGAAAATGACATTCATCTTCATGTTCCTGAAGGCGCTGTACCAAAAGATGGTCCAAGTGCTGGAATAACTATAACAACAGCTTTAATAAGCGCTTTAATTAATAAACCAGTTGATAATCATTTAGCTATGACTGGCGAAATTACCTTGCGTGGTAAAGTACTTCCTATTGGTGGTTTAAAAGAAAAAAGTATTGGAGCTCATCGCTTTGGTATTAAAACAATTATTATTCCAAAAGATAATTTAAATGATTTAGAAGAGGTACCAAGCGAAATAAAAAAAGATATTAACTATTTACCTGTTACCAAATATGATCAAATTTATGATTATATTTTTGCTAACAAAAAAGAAAAGAGATAAAAAATGATAATACCTAATAGAAATATGTTTGAAGATGAATTATCTGATGAAATTAAAATATATGATTTAAAGGAATATTTACGTGATTTATTATACTATTCTAATCAGCCAGAAGCAAAAATAGAACACTATAAGACTATTAAAAATACGGGTAGTTTAATATATTCATCCGATATAAGAAAAGATATTACTAAATTAAAACAAAATAATGCTGGACAAAATAGTAAAATTTTATATTGTATAATGCAACAAATTTTAGACTATGAAGATTTTGGCGTAATAGATATGATTACTGAATATAAACGACTTAAAAAAATAATTTTACGTGAAGAATCAATAAAAAATATTATTGAATTACTTAATTATTTCAAAGAAACAATAATAGCTAAATTTGGCTTAGAGGTATATAATTTACTAATTATCAAAAATAATATAGTGAAAAGTAATGAAATCAATGATATTAATTTTGATTTATATTGTAAATTACAATTAATAGCTAGAGGTATTGAATCTGACTTGACAGGAATAAGTAAACAAAATAAATTTAAATTATTAGGTAATATTTTCACATTTGATGATTATGTAATAAAAAGTTTAACTGATGAAACAAAATTTACCCAAAATAAGAAATATTTATTATTTGATATTAAATATTTTACCACTCTTAGTATAATTTTATATCAATGTCCTGATTTCTTTTTAGAATCACCCATTATTTTAAGGAGAAATCAGGAAATAATAGATGAAAATTGTGAAAAAAATTGCTTTATTAAACGTAAAGAACGAAATGAATTTATAGCAGAAAAAAAACACTTTGTTAAAAGATTAGAATTTTTAAAAAATAATCAAAAAGAAATAGAGTAATATAAAAAGGCATAATTTATGCTTTTTTTAATATAATTAAATGAAAGCGAGTGATAAAATGAAAAAAGTAATTCCCTTTAAAAAAGAAATAATTTTTAAAACAAATTTATCAGAAATTGTTAGTATTTCTTTAGAACATTCCCTTCATTTAGAGCAAGAATCATTAATAACTGGTGAATTTATCATAAGTGGTGAATATAAAATGGCTGATATGAGTGTCGATACCGAAAAATTTTCTTTTAATTTACCATTTGATATTAATATTGATGAAAAATATTTGTTAAATAATATAACGGTAGATATTGATGATTTTTATTATGAAATTATTAATAATAATGTTTTATCCGTTAATATTGAAGTGTTAATTGATAAAATAGAAGAAAAGAAAATAGCGAAAGACTCACAAGTTATAGAGAAAAAAACAGTTGTAAAAGAAGTAATTACTAATGATGATTTAATTGATCGTCAAGAAAAAGAAGAAAATGTTATTTCTAATCGTGAGCAGAGTCAAGCAAGTAACGAAATAATTAGTACTATTTTTGATGATTTAGATGAAAGTAGGGAGACATACGCTACTTATCAAATTTATATTGTAAGAGAATCAGATAATTTAGAATTAATATTACAAAAATATAATATTACTAAAGATGACTTAGAGCAATATAATGATATAAAAGAATTAAAAATAGGCGATAAATTAATAATACCCCAACAGAATAATGCTAAGAATAAATGATTACTTAAAACAAGCTGGTCTTCATCCTTGTAGTTATGAAATACGTGGTAAAGTAACCATTGTAAAAACTAAAGAACAAAATATTGTTGTTAAAGAAAAAAACAGAAGTGCTAATGCTAGTATTTTTGCTTATTTAAAATCACGTAATTTTAATTATTATCCAAAAATCATATCAACAACTGATGATTATGAAATAACAGAGTATATAAAAGAAGTGACTACCCCAGCAGAGCAAAAAATGACTGATATGATTAATCTTGTTAGTTTACTTCATAATAAAACAACTCATTTTAAGGAAATTGATGAAGATGATTATAAAAAAATATATGAAGATATAGCTAATAATATAAAATATTTAGTTAGTTATTATAATGATATAATTAGTGTTATAGAAACAAAAGTATTTATGAGCCCGGCTGAATATTTATTTGCTCGTAATATTTCTAAAATATATGGTGCTTTAAATTATTGCACTGGTGAATTAGAAAAATGGCAAAAAATAATGGCTACTAAAAAAAAACAACGTTTTGTTGTTTTACATAATAATCTAGATCTGACTCATTTTATTCGCAATGACAAATCATATTTAATAAGTTGGGATAAAGCTAAAATTGATTTGCCCATTTTTGATATATATAAATTATATAAAAAGCAAGGATTAGATTATGATTTTGAAGAAATTTTAAAAAATTATGAAGCAGCTTATCCTTTATTGGAAGAAGAAAAAAAGTTATTGTTTATTTTACTTTCGTTACCTAATAAAATTGAATTTGATCGTTCCGAATATACTATGTGTAAAGCTATTAGTCGGGAAATAGATATGCTTTATAAAACAGAAAAAATTATTTCACCACATTATTCTAAAGAAGGAACAAAGAATTAGCATTAAAAATAGAAAAATAAGGAAAATATTAAATCTTGTTAATAAAAATAAAGCTAAAATAACATTGTAAATTAATAAGATAGAACAAATAAATAAACATATAAACCATTTTCCTCGACCACACCACCAATTATTCATCGTAATCACCTATATTATAATATTCTTTGTTAATAAAAAAGTATAGTTAAAAAAACTATTAATAGTTTAAAATGTACCTTGTAGAGTAGTTATTAATAAAAAAGTTAGTTTGTGATAAAATACACTCCCTTTTGGAAGTGTATTTTTTATGGTATTAACATAATAAAAAATAATTAATTATAAGAAATAAAAAAATTAATAAAAGAAGATTATAAATAAAAATATAAAATAATAAAAAAATCAACCTTTCTCATATTCTTCACCTCAGTGAATTATTATATATTATCTTGTGACAAAATCAAATGATAACATACTTATGATTATCAAATGATAATCATAATACTTTAGATGCAACTAGTAATAGTCTTGTTTTTTATGTGATTTTATTATATAATTATTTTATGATAAAGAGGTGATACTTTGTTTAAATTAAATAACAGGGGCTTTGCTATTTCTGGTATATTATATTCTATTTTAATTTTATTTATATTATTATTAGTGGGAATATTAAGTGTGCTTGGTAGTCGTAAACTTATTTTAGATAAAACTAAAAATGATGTTTTTAATGAATTGAATGAAGGTATTGGTTTAACAATGGAATTGAATAAAAAGGGTGGTTTATTGGCTGATTGTAAAAAAGTTAATAATCAATATAGTGGTACCTGTGATTTAAGTGGCACGCAAACAAATAATTATATTTGGTATAGTGGCTTTTTATGGCGTGTAGTAGGCATTAAACCAGATGGTAAGGTTAAATTAATAACAGAAGAAAATGTTGCAACTGTTTCTATTGATAGTAATGTTAGTGCTGTTCCTTTTGGTGATGGTTATGTTCAAAAATGGCTTACTAGTATTTTTAAACCGAGTTTACGTAATACTAATATTACTACTTCTGTTGATGCCTTAACCTTAGCAGATTATAGAAAAGCTGGTGGGGAATTATCCTATTTAAATACAAAGCAGGCTTTTTGGCTTAACAGTAATAATATGGAATATGTAAATGAAAATGGCAATGTCTATGAGGGTCGTAATGTTGAAAATAATGGTGTACGTCCTCTTATTACTGTTTCTTCTGATACGCCAGTTACTGGTGGGGTTGGTACTATTAGTGATTTTTATATAATAAAAGAAAATAAAGCAGTATCTTTTGTTAATAAAAAAATAGCTGATGTTGTGACTAGTGGGGAATATGTAAAATTTACGGGTAATAATAATAAGTTTCGGGTTATAAGTAAAGGTAATGATGGTATTAAACTATTAGAAGATGGTTATATGCTTGATGGTGTTGCTTATGATGAAATATTAGATAGATTTCCTGCTTATTCTAATGATACTAGAATACTTGAAAGTTTAGTAGGCGCTAATAATACAAATAAATTATTAGATACTACCTGGTATATTGGTGATCCTTTTATAAGTGGGAATAACGTTATTAATTATTTAGAAACAACAACTAATCCTAAAACAGCAAAAATAGGTTTAATAAGAATTGGTGAAATATTATCTAGTCAGAGTCAATCTATTAGCACTAAAAAAGGTTATTGGTTACTTAGTAAGGATAATTATAATAGCCCTTTAGCTGTTACTACTTGGGGTTATTCTAAGGCATACGCATCTATTTCTTTTTCTCTTCGTCCAGCGGTTAAAATTCCACTTAATTTAGAGGTTAAAAGCGGTAAAGGACTACCTAACAGTCCTTATGAAATATAGTTTACAAAATAATAAAAATATGATAAAATACATTTAACAACTTAGAATAAAAGAAGTAAATTATTTATAATTTATTAAAAATAAAAAGTTATCATTGTAAGCTTTTCTTAAAAAAATAATTGAAATTAGCGTGAAAGCTTTTTTGAAAAAATATTTTGTTATGGTATTAAAGGTTTGAAATATAATTTTAATTATAAAATAAGTAGGACTAAAGCCAAATGATGTTATATAACAGAATATTTTTATTTTGAAGGAGGAATTATGGAAAAAAAATCAATTATAGCGTTTAATAATTATATTGTTAATTTTGATTTAAATAATCAAAAAATTAATGATAAATATCATCATTCAATTAGCGTAATGAATTTATCTTATGATTTAGCACAACATTTAAAATTAAAAAAATCTGATTGTAATATTGCTCGTATTATTGATTTAATTCACGGCTATGGTCGTTTTGATCAGTTAACCAAATATGATAGTTATGATGATTTTGAAAATATTGATCATGGAGATTATGGTGTACAATTATTGTTTGCTGAAAATTTAATTAAAAATTATAAAGTTAATCCTAAAAAAAATTTTAAAATGTATGAGCGTTTAGAAAATAATGAAAAATATAAATATTATTATGATAACATAAGTAAATATTTATATGAAAAGGTGACAAAGTGTTAGAAAAAAAATACAATCATTTATTTGTTGAAAAAGATAAATATGAAAACTGGAAAAAAAATGGCTATTTTAATAGTGGTGATTTAAGTAAAAAGCCTTATGCTATTGTTATACCACCACCTAATGTAACGGGTAAATTACATTTAGGTCATGCTTGGAATACGGCATTACAAGATATTATTATTCGTTATAAGAGAATGGATGGTTATGATGCCATGTTTTTACCTGGTATGGATCATGCAGGTATTGCTACTCAGGCTAAAGTTGATGCTAAATTAAAAACATTAGGCTTTAATCCACGGGCTATAAAGCGTGACGAGTGGTTAAAACATGCTTGGAAGTGGAAAGAAGATTATGCAATAAACATTCATGAACAATGGGCTAAGATGGGGTTAAGCTTAGATTATAGTAAGGAAAGATTTACTCTGGATGAAGGATTAAATAATGCAGTTAATCATGTTTTTGTTGATCTTTATAATAAGGGCTTAATTTATAAGGGTGAGAGAATTATAAATTGGGATCCGTTAGCAATGACGGCTTTATCAAATGAAGAAGTAATTTATCAGGATGTTAAAGGAGCTTTTTATCATCTTAAATATAAACTAGCCGATAGTTTAGAATATTTGGATGTGGCAACTACTAGACCAGAAACTTTATTTGGTGATACAGCTGTTGCTGTAAATAAATTAGATCCAAGATATCAACATTTAATTGGCAAAAAAGTTGTTTTACCATTAGTAAATAAATTAATTCCAATTATTGCTGATGATCATGCTTTAATGGATTTTGGAACAGGTGTTGTTAAAATAACGCCTGCTCATGATCAAAATGATTTTGAAGTTGGTAATCGTCATAATCTGGATAGGATTGTATGTATTAATCCAAATGGAACAATGAATGAACAAGCAGGTATTTATGAAGGATTAGATCGGTTTATTTGTCGGGAAAAAATGCTTGTTGATTTAAAAAAAATGGACTTATTAATTAATGTAGAAGAAATAATACATAGTGTTGGTCATTCGGAACGAACTAATGTTATGGTGGAGCCTTATTTATCAAAACAATGGTTTGTTAAAATGCGTCCGTTAGCCGATAAGGTGTTAAAAAATCAATTAGTTAAAAATAGTAAAGTTAATTTTGTGCCCTCAAGATTTGAAAAAGTAATGAATCATTGGATGGAAATAACCTATGATTGGTGCATTTCTAGGCAATTATGGTGGGGTCATCGGATTCCTGCTTGGTATAAAGATGATTTAATATATGTTAGTATTAACCCCCCATTAGAAGACGGTTTTGTTCAGGATAACGACGTTCTAGACACCTGGTTTTCATCAGCCCTATGGCCATTTAGTACCTTAGGCTGGCCTTATAAAACAAAAGATTACGAGCGTTATTATCCTAATGATGTTTTAGTGACTGGTTATGATATTATTCCTTTTTGGGTTAATCGTATGACTTTTCAGGGTTTAGAATTTACGGATAGTCGTCCCTTCAAAGATTGTTTAATTCATGGTTTAATAAGAGATAAAGATGGTCGTAAAATGTCTAAGTCATTAGGAAACGGTGTTGACCCTATGGATGTTATAGCTAAATACGGTGCTGATGCATTAAGGTTTTTTATTACAACAACAACATCACCGGGAACTGATTTAAGATACGATGAGGACAAAGTAGCGTCTACTTGGAATTTTATTAACAAACTATGGAATGCTTCACGTTACGTTTTGACTAATTTAGAGGGTTTTACAACTAAGCAATTGTTTACTGATTTAACTATTAGTGATAAATGGATTTTAACTAAATTAAATGAAACTATTATGACAGTTAGAAAGCATATGGATAAATATGAATTTAATATTGTAGGTGATGTGCTACATAGTTTTATTTGGAATGATTTTTGTGATTGGTATATCGAACTTGCTAAAATAAATATGAATGATACCACGAAAGAAGTACTAGTTAAGGTTTTAAAGGATATATTAAAGATGCTTCATCCTTTTATGCCTTATGTAACGGAGGAAATTTATTTATTGCTACCTCATCAGGCCTCATCAATTATGATTAGTAAATATCCTCAAGTAAATCAATATATTTTTGAGACTGATTTTGATAAAATAATTTTGTTAATTAAAAAAATTAGAAAAATTAAATTAGAAAATAATATTAAAAAATTTAATTTAGTGTTTGATAATTCCCTTTTATTAAAAAATGTTTCTATTTTATCAAAAATACTTAAGCAGGAATGTAATAAAGAAATAATTGACGATACAAAGATTGAAATTTCTTTTGAAAATGATGTAGTTAGTCTTTATTACGATGGTAGTATTACTTTTGAAGAAAAAGCAAATATGGCTAAAGAAAAAGAACGATTAATAATGTCCATTAATCGTCGAAAAAAATTATTGAATAATAAAAATTATCTTGCTAAAGCTCCGAGCGATATTGTTAAAAAAGAACAAAACGAATTGTTTAAGGAAGAAAACGATTTAAAAATTATTATTGAAAAACAAAATAATTAATTAATAAGAATAAGTATTATATATTTTACTGTACATTTTGAATAAATATGTTTAATTATGTTGACTGTTATTATAAAAGTGTGATATAGTTAAATTGTAAAAATAGAGGAAGGAAGGAAGAAAAAAATGAAAAAAAATCAAAAAGGGTTCACATTAATTGAACTACTAGCTGTTATTATTATCTTAGCTATTATTGCTTTAATAGCTGTACCAACTGTTATGAATATTATTCAAGATTCAAAGGACAAGGCTGCTAAAACTTCAGCAAACGGAGTTGTTTCAGCTGCCGAATTATGGTATTCATCAGCGCTTTTGAAATTAGATGGTAAGTCGCCATTAGTTGCATCAGCTACTCCTGTTTTAGCTACATGTAATGGGACTGCGTGTACAATAACCGGTGCTAATTCAGGTTTAGATTTAGCCTTAGATATTAAAGGAACTGTTCCTGAGGCTGGCATTATTGAAATAGATAATAGTGGAAATATAAATACTACTCTTACGGCAAATTTAAAATTTGCATCAAGTGAAAATTTATTTAGTGTTAAAAACGGCAATGTAAGTATTGCAACTAAATCATAAGCTATTATATATTTTAAAATAAGGAAGGAAGAAAAAGATGAAAAAAAATCAAAAAGGATTTACATTAATTGAACTATTAGCAGTTATTATTATCTTAGCTATCATTGCTTTAATAGCTGTACCAACTGTTATGAATCTTATCGACAAATCTAGAAAATCAGCGTCTAAGGAATCGGCTAACGGTCTTGTTTCGGCAGCTGAATTATGGCATTCAGAAGCAATGTTAGATAACGGAGGTACTGTTCCCAACGTTACTGTTGCAATAGGAACAGCAACGGATTCAGGAAAATTTAAGGTATCTGCTGCTGCTCTACCAGAACTAATAACATCTACTTTTACAATAAAAGGCACTATGCCATCAGTAGTAACAAATTTTAAAATTTCTAATAATGGTAAGGTTTCCTTTGATAAGGTAAATATAAATGGTTACTGTTGGAAATATGGTGCTGAATTGTCAAGTGTGGCTTGTTCATAATACTGAAATTTTATAAATAATTTTACAATAAATGATTAATTAAAAAAACATATATTATGTTTTTTTTTGAACAAAGCAACAATTATAACCAATTCACATTTTAAATATTTACTTAAATGTGTTACAATATACATGTCTGGACGTGAATAAAATGAAAATAATAACAACTCCTAGAACAACAAAAGAATTAAAAAAATTAATAAAATACTGTGATGCTTTTTTGCTAGGAATAAAGGACTACAGCGTTAATTGCTCAAATAGTTTTAATTTAGAAGAGATAATTAAATTAAATAAAATAATAAAAAAAAATAGAAAACAAATTTTTATTAATTTAAATAAAAATTTGCATAATGAAGATATAAAAAACATAAAGTATATTTTGTTAGAGTTAAATAAATTAAATATAGATGGTTTATTTTTTTATGATATTGGAATAGTTAATTTAAAGAAAAAACTTTGTTTAAATTATGATTTAGTATGGGCTCAAGAGCACTTTACGACTAATTATAACACTTGTAACTATTGGTATGATTTAAACGTTAAATATGGCTTTATATCTAGTGAAATAACTAAAGAAAACATTTTAGAAATTAAAAAAAACACATCAATGAAATTAATCGTTACTTTATTTGGTCATGTTCCAATGTTTACTTCTAAAAGACATCTTGTTGATAATTATTTAAAACATTTTAATCTAACTAATAAAGGAACTTATATAAGAAAAGAAAACAAACAATATCCTATTGTAGATAACAAAGAAGGAACAACGGTCTATTCAAATTATGTTTTAAACGCAATAGATGAATATTTAGAATTAAGTAATAATAATATTGATTATGTCTTTTTAAATAATTTTAATATAAAACAAACACAATTTAGAAAAATAGTTCAAAAACATTTTAAATTAACCCCTAATAATTTAAATAAAACTAAAACCTATTTTGAAAAATTAAACCTAAATTTAAGCAAAGGATTTCTATATACAGAAACAATATATAAGGTGAAAAATAATGAATAAACCAGAATTATTAGCCCCAGCAGGGGATTTAGAAAGATTAAAATGGGCCGTTTTATATGGCGCGGATGCTGTATATGTTGGTGGTAAAACTTTTAGCCTTCGTGCCAATGCTAAAAATTTTACATTAGACGACTTAAAACAAGGCGTAGCCTATACACATCATCACCATAAAAAAATATATGTAACTATTAATATTGTTTTACATAATACCGGTTTAAAACCACTTATAGATTACTTAAAACAATTAGAAAAAATAAAAATAGATGCTATTATTGTTAGTGATCCGACCATTATAAAATTAGCAAAACAATATACAAATTTAGAAATTCATTTATCAACCCAACAATCAGCTTTAAATTACGAAACATTAGAATTTTTTAAACAACAAGGCGTTAAAAGAGTTGTACTAGCACGGGAAGTAACCAAAGAAGAAATAAAAAAAATAAAAAGCAAAGTTGATATTGACTTAGAATGTTTTATTCATGGCTCTATGTGTGCATCATATAGTGGAAGATGCGTATTATCTAATTTTTTAACCCATAGAGATGCTAACCGCGGTGGTTGTAGTCAAATATGCCGATGGGATTTTGACCTTCTAAACAAACATTTAAAGCCTATTAAAGGCGAACAAGACTTTACTTTCTGCACTAAAGATTTATCTATGTTAAAATATATCCCCGAAATGATCGATTTAGGTATAACATCTTTTAAAATAGAAGGAAGAATGCGCTCAATATATTATATTGCTACCGTTTTATATATATATCGTCAAGTAATCGATGAATACTGTAATAAAAACATCAAATATGCATATAATGAAAACTATGAATACATGTTAAATCACGTTGCCAATCGCGACTCCATTCCCCAATTTTTTAATCAAAAGTATGATCATACTGTTCAGTACTATAATGGTCGTCAAGAATTATCAAATCAAGACTTTCTAGGAATAGTTTTAGATTATAAAGATAATTACGCAACTATTGAACAACGAAATTATTTTAAAAAAGGCGATATTGTTTTAAT
>JAVWOV010000004.1:14953-25004 GCA_036636255.1 Bacilli bacterium | reverse complement strand
CTTGTGACAAAATCAAATGATAACATACTATGACAATATCATATGATAATCATATATAAAGAAAAAAATGGCAATTAAGCAGTTGACAAACATATAATATTTAGATATAATGAAAGAGAAAAAAGAAAGAAGAAGTATCCACTTCTCACCTGATTACTAATAGTTTTGGGTTAGAACTTTTAAAAACAGTTTTATAGTGGATACATTGTATTCGCTTTTTTAATGGAGGTGTCAAGGATATAGCAAGTAAAGACAAAGATTTGTACATTAATGAACAAATCAGAGCAAGTGAAGTAATGGTAATAGGACCAAATGGTGAGCAATTAGGCTTGAAACAAATTAAGGATGCATTAACACTGGCAAATTATGCTGGTTTTGATTTAGTTTTAATTAATGGTAGTAGTCGACCACCAGTTTGTAAAATTATGGATTATAATAAATACAAATATGAAAGCAAAAAAAAATCCAAAGAAAACATGAAAAAACAACGCGAAAGTAATTTGGAAATGAAAGAATATCGTTTATCAGTATCAATAGATATTCATGACTTCGATACACGTGTTAAAAATTCTTCTAAATATTTAGTAGCTGGACACAAAGTAAAAGTATCCATCCGATTTAAAGGACGCCAAATGGCACATACTGAATTAGGAAGAGAAGTATTACTACGCTTTGCTGATGCTTTAAGTGAAATTGCCGTCATAGAACAAAAACCTAAATTAGATGGTTACTTTATGACAATGATACTAATACCAATAAAAGAAAAGTAGGAGGAAATTTATGCCAAAAATGAAAACCCGTAAAGGAATAGCTAAGGTATGTAAAAAAAGACCAGGCGGAACAGTTAAAATTGGAAAAGCCGGTGGACTACATAATACTGGTAAAAAAAGTGGTAGTCAAAGAAGAAAGATAAGAAGTGGTAACACCTTAGCAACAGCGGATATGAAAAGATTGAAAGACTTAATAAAGTAGGAGGAATAAAGTATGACAAGAGTAAAAGGTGGAACAATTCACCGTGCCCGTCGCAAAAAAATAATGAAAGAAGCTAAAGGCTTTTTTGGAAGTAAACATAGATTATATAAAACAGCTCATGAGCAAGTAATGCATTCTTGGAAATATGCTTACCGTGATAGAAGACAAAGAAAAAGAGATTTTAGAAAACTATGGATAACTAGAATTAATGCTGCCTGTCGAATGAACGAAATTAGTTATTCCAAATTTATTAATGGTTTATCAAAAGCGGGGATTATTATAAATCGTAAAATGCTAAGTGAAATTGCTATCGAAGATCCTAAAACATTTGCAAGTTTGGTGACGGCTTCTTTAAATGCCTTAAATAATGTAACGGTTGAAGTTTTAAAAGACACAAAAGAAGTTTCTAAAGAAATTAAAAAAGAAGAAATAAGTGAAGCAAAAAAGGAAGAAACAAAAGATTTAACTAAATTAACGGTCGCACAACTTAGAGTTATTGCTAAAGAAAAACAAGTTGAAGGCTATTCAACAATGAAAAAAGCTGATCTAGTGGATACTTTAAAATAATCATTAATATGGTTATTTTTTTTAGTGTGTCGTTTATAGTATATAATTAAGTGGTCAAAGTTTGCTATACGTATAGATGTTAACGAAGTATTAGGAGAAAACAAAGCATTAATAGTGATATTATGGCTAAAGAAAGTGATTAAACGAGGGAAGTTAAATGTTTTACTGTGGTAGTTTTCATAAACGAATAAGTACAAAATTTTTAAAACAGTCATTGTTAAAATTGGTCAAAAAGGTTTATTATGAGAAGTCAGCAGAGGTCTTAGTACTAGTAATACTAGGAAGGACTGAATAATTTGCAGTTCTAAATTACTAATATTCAAGTAGATTAAGTTACAAGAAATAAGAAAAATTGGCGTAACTAAGTAATAATCTTATAAATGATGTTAATTTATGTATGATAATAGAAAGAGAAGAACAAGCATGGAACTTTTAGAAAAGATATTTGACCTAGATCCAATATTATTTAATTCACTTATATAATACTGAATTAGTAATGTCATATTCACGTATTATTTGGTAAGCTGGTTTATTTTGAGTATTATATAACTCAATTATCATTTTTAAAAATTTTCATCATATGTTTTACCTTTAGCCATTTTAGCACTTTTTTTCAGTTGGTTTTATTTTACCATGTTGTCCACACTTTTGTGTCTATATATTTATATTAACATCAAGTTGCACATACTAGAGTGTTCGAACAAACAATATTTAAAGGAAAATCAAATAAAAAAGACCTAGTAAATTTACTAGACTATTATTTAAAATTAGATATTATTATAGATTAAATTGTCGTATACCAAACAGTATGTACGGTAGTGTAAGAGGGGAAGAAAACTTTTATTTTAATTAAAAGTTTTCTTTACGATTAAAAGATGAGCTATTTACTTTTAAAAATAAATATGTTAAGATACAGCTTAAAGTTGGTGAAAAAAATGTTACAAAATCTAAATATTCATGAAATAAAAGAATTAGATCAAGCACCTTTCACTTTAAGAAATACATTAAATATTCCTTCCCATATTTCTTTTGGAATAGAAATAGAATTTGAAGAAGCTATGTATAATATTATCCAATTAAGATTAAATGAAATAAGAGAAATAAGAAAGTGGCAATTAACTATTGATAATAGTATATATAATAATAATTTGTTATTAGGAGGTGAAATAATTTCACCTATTTGTTATGACGAAAAAAAAACATGGCAAGAATTAAAAACAATTTGTACCATATTAAAAAATAATCGAGCTCAAGCAAACTTTCAATCAGGTGGTCATATTCATTTAGGAAGTCAAATTTTAGGAAATGATGTTCAGTCGTGGATTAATTTTGTTAAAATATGGATAGTTTATGAAAAAGTAATATTCAAATTTGGTTATGGTATTAAAAAAGAACCACGACCCTTTATTGAAACTACTGCTGGACCTATTAGTTTACAATTACATTATATAATAAATAAACAAAATCAATTAAAAGAATTAAATAAATTAGACTATTTAACATTTATTGATTTAATTAAAAATAAAAAACATCAAGCTATTAATTTTAATAATATAAATGATTATAAAATAAAAAAAGATAATACCGTCGAACTAAGAAGTCCCAACGGTTCAATCGAAGAAATTATTATTCAAAACAATATAAATTTTTTTAGTAAATTGTTTTTATACTGTAAAAGTAAGCAATTTAATTATGACAAAATAGAACAAAAAATGGCTTTATATGATCAAAAAGCTTATGAATTTAAACGATATAATGAAGAAAATTTAGAGGAAGCGTTGGAGTTATCCGAAATGATTTTTGATAATAAATTAGATAAAATGTATTTCTTAAAACAATATTTAAAAATGGGTTCATGTTTTCATGATAAACCAGTACAAAAGTTCACCTTTAATAGCACTCACTCTTGACGAGTGCTATTAAAGGTGTTATAATGTAAAAAATGATTAGTTTTATAAAAAAAGTTCAAAATAAAAGAGGAGTGATTAATTATCAGAAGTTAAGGAAAAAGTAACAATTTTTGATAAAAATAAATTATTATATGCAAAAAAAAAATTAATTCATCCTTTTGTTAATTTATAATCACCATTTACAAATCAAATTATATGTCTTGCCAGACAGACGTTACTCCTTTTATGAAAAAGAAATAACCAGCAAATATTAGTTTAATTTAGTATATCAATTTTGATGTTTTCAGATTATAATTTATAAATAATGTTGATAAGTTTTTTAATATCATGTGTTAGTGCAACTCTAAGATATGTACCTTTAGAACATTTTTAATAGTAGAATTCTGTAAATATAGGTTCATGTATAAAAACATATTCATCTTAGTTCTTTAAGAAATATCTTAAATTATCAAAACCATGTTTTACCATGTTACTAGTATGAGATTCGATTTTGTTTGTTAAACATCAATTGCAAATTGTTAAAAAGTTATATGTAAAAAGATAAAGGAAAGGGATCTAATATAGGTCATTTAGATCACAATTAGATTATATGTGATAATATGGAATCAAAATATAATGATCAAAATTTAGAAAATGTATTAGAAAAATTTGGTCGAAATATAGTTACAAGTGTTAAAGATGGTAAAATTGATCCTGTTATTGGTCGTGATGAAGAAATTAGAAATGTAACTAGAATTTTATCACGAAAAACAAAAAATAATCCAGTATTAATAGGTCAAGCTGGTGTTGGTAAAACAGCTATTGTTGAAGGGTTAGCTTGGCGTATAGTTAAAGGCGACGTTCCTAATAGTTTAAAAAACAAAACAATTTGGGAATTAGATATAGGTGCTTTAATAGCTGGTGCTAAGTATCGTGGTGAATTTGAAGAAAGACTTAAAAGCGTTTTAAAAGAAATAAAAGACTCTGATGGCAAAATAATTTTATTTATTGATGAAATTCATATGATTGTTGGAGCAGGAGCTTTAGGGGCAGTGGATGCGGGTAATATGCTAAAACCTATGTTAGCCCGTGGGGAAATTCTTTGTATAGGTGCAACTACCTTAAATGAATATCGTAAATATATTGAAAAAGATGGTGCTTTAGAACGCCGGTTTCAAAAAGTAATAATCAAGGAACCAACTGTAATAGATACTATTACTATATTAAGAGGATTAAAAGCAAAATTTGAAGTATATCATGGTGTAACTATAAAAGATAGTGCCATAATAGCGGCTACTAAGTTATCAGACCGCTATATAACTGATCGTTTTTTACCAGATAAAGCTATTGATTTAATAGATGAAGCATGTGCTACTATAAAAGTTCAAATAGATTCTGTACCTGCTAATATTGACAATTTAACTAGAAAAATAATGCAATTAGAAATAGAACAAGAAGCATTAAAAAAAGAGAAAGATGAATCATCTAAAAAGAGAGTAATAGAAATAAAAGAAAAAATTCAAAAATTGAAAAATGATGAAGCAAAATTAAGAAATGAATGGGAAATAGAGAAAAGTATTAATAATAAAATAAATAGTAAAAAGAGTGAAATAGAAGCTGCTAATTTTAGTTTAGAAACGGCTACTAACAATTATGATTTGGAAAGAGCTGCTCAATTAAAACATGGAACTATTCCAAAATTAAAACAAGAATTAGCTTTAATAAAACAGTCAGATAAGCCTAAAATATTAAGTGATATTGTTAATGAAGATGATATAGCGTCCATAATTTCCAAATGGACAAATATACCTATTCAAAGGTTAGTAAGTGGAGAAAAAGAAAAACTATTAAATTTAAAGAGTAATTTGCAAAAAAGAGTAAAAGGGCAAGATGAAGCTTTAACCTTGGTTAGCGATGCTATAATAAGATCACGTTCAGGTATAAAAGATCCTACTAAACCTATTGGTTCATTTATTTTTCTTGGGCCAACTGGTGTTGGGAAAACAGAAGTAGCCAAATCATTAGCAAGTGAACTATTTGGTGATGAAAAACACATGGTTAGAATTGATATGAGTGAATATATGGAAAGTCATTGTGTGTCAAGATTAATTGGTTCACCACCAGGATATGTTGGTTATGATGAAGGCGGGCAATTAACGGAGGCGGTTAGAAGGAATCCTTATAGTATAGTATTATTTGATGAAATAGAAAAAGCTCATTCTTCGATATTTAATGTTCTTTTACAAATTTTAGATGATGGGCGTATAACAGATGCTCAAGGTCGAACTGTTGATTTTAAAAACACTATAATTATAATGACTTCAAATCTTGGTAGTGAATATATTTTAGCTAACAATAATAATGAACAACTAATTCAAAATGAACTTAAGCAAACATTTAAACCAGAATTTTTAAATAGAATAGATGAAATAGTAATTTTTAATTCTTTGTCAGAAAATACAATATATGCAATTTTGGATAAAATAATAGAGGAAATTCAAATTCGTTTAAAAGATAAAAATATAAAGATAATTTTAACTAATCAAGCAAAGGAAAAAATAATAAAGGAAGCATATGACGTAAAATATGGTGCTAGACCCATTAGACGTTATGTAACAAAACAAATAGAAACTTTAATAGCTACATCATTAATAAGAGAAATTATTAAGCCAAATGATAAAATAAAAATCGATATAAAAAATCAAAATTTTACTATTAATTAAGTAAAAGATAATTAATTTAGTAAATAAAAAGTGTCAAACCAAATAAAAAAAATAAAAATCATTGTTTTTATTAATAAACTATAGTAAAATATAAACAACGAGGTGACTAATGATAAACATAAAATCAGATTCAAGAAAAGTAACCAAAGGAGATATCTTTATAGCTTTAAGAGGTATTAGTAGTGATGGACACGATTATATTAAACAAGCAATAAATTCCGGTGCTTCTAAAATAATAGCTGAATTTGGTGAATATTCAATTGATACAAAAATAGTTCCGGATACAAGAGCATATTTAGAAAAATATTTATTAGATAATTATAAAAGTTGTTTAAGTAAAATGACTATTATTGGTATAACTGGGACTAATGGCAAATCAACAGCAGCTTTTTTTTGTTATCAAGCTCTAAATAACTTAAATATAAAATGTGCTTATATTGGTACAATTGGTTTTTACTTAGATAAAAAAATATGTAGTTTACCAAATACAAGTTGCGAAATAACAGAAACATATGACATGATAACTACGGCATATGATCAAGGCTATCGTCATATAATATTAGAAGTGAGTAGTCAAGGATTAAGTTATCGACGAATCGAAACACTAACTTTTGATTATGTAGTATTTACTAATCTTACTCAAGATCATTTAGATTATCATAAAACGATGGGTAATTATGCCTTGGCTAAACAAAGACTATTTTACAAATTAAAGCCAGCAGGACATGCTATTGTCAATTATGATGACCAATATAAAGATTATTTTCTATTAGAAAAAAATCACAATATAACCTACGGTTTTAATGGTGGAGACTATCATATAGTTAATTATGAGACTAATAAAGATCATTTAAAATTTACGTATGAATATCAACAAAAAAGTCATCATATAACCGTACCAATTATTGGTAAATATAATATATATAATCTTATAATAGTAATTATTATAATGGATCAATTAAATTTAAAAGAAAAATATATAAAGAAGTCATTAAAAAATCTTTCGACCCCTCCTGGACGTCTTGATTTAGTGCCTTATAACAATAATAGTATTATTATTGATTATGCTCATACAACTGATGCATTTTCTAATATTATTACTACTGTTAAAGAAATAACTCTCGGTAATATTTACGTGGTATATGGATGTACTGGTGATCGTGATCGTTTAAAAAGGCCGATTATGACAAAGCTTGTAACTGATTTGTGTAAAAGTGTTATTATTACTATTGATGACCCTCATAACGAAAATCCTCAAAATATTGTAAATGATATGATTGAAGGTTTAGAAAATAATAATTACGAAATTTGTTTGGATCGTAAGCAGGCAATTATAAAGGGTATTAATTTATTACAAACAAATGATGTATTATTAATATTAGGAAAGGGTCATGAAGAAACAATTATCTATGGTAACAAAATTATTCCTTTTAATGATAAAAAAATAGTAATTGAATACTTAGATACAATTAATAAATAGAATAAATCACCCACAATGTGTATTATCATAAAATACATTGAGGTGATTTTTTTGAACATTCAAACTGATTCAAGAAAAATAAAACAAGGTGATATATTTGTCGCTATTAAAGGTAATAATAAAGACGGTCATGACTATATAATTAAGGCGATTCAAAATGGCGCTACTAAGGTAGTTGCTCAAACTGGTCTCTATGATGTTAAGACCATAATTGTACCTGATACTCGAGAATATTTAATCAATTATTTAAAAGATAATTATTATGAAAAAATAAAAGATCTTCATCTTATTGGTGTAACTGGAACCAATGGGAAAACAACTACATGTTTTTTAATATATGAAGCATTAAATAAGTTAAATATAAAATGTGCTTATATTGGAACTATTGGTTTTTATTTAGATAAAAAAATAAAAGACTTGGCTAATACTACGCCTGACATCTTAGATTTGTATGAATTATTAAGTGAATGTGCTAGTAAAAATTATCAATATGTCGTTATGGAAGTTAGTAGTCATGCTCTTGCCATGCGCCGGGTAGATAGCTTGGTATATGATATGGCGCTTTTTACTAATTTAACAAAAGAACATCAAGATTATCATAAAACCATGGATAATTATGCTCTTGCTAAACAAAAACTATTTCATAAAATAAAAGAAAATGGTCAAACAATTGTGAATAATGATGATGATTATAAAAAATATTTTTTAAAAAATAATAGTATAACTTATGGTTTTACTCCAAGTGATTATCAAATAATATCCTATATAGCTAGTAAAAAACAAACAATATTTCGTGTCAAAAATAAACAAACTATTTATGAATTTAAAATGAATTTAAATGGTAAGCATAATATTTATAATATGTTGTTAACCATAGTATGTCTTCATAAAATGAATATAAGTATGGAAAAAATAAAACCTATAATTGAAATATTAAATCCACCAATAGGACGTATGGAAAAAATAGAGTATAAAAAATGCATGATAATAATAGATTATGCACATACTCCTGATGCTACTGATAATATTTTAAGAACTGTAAAAGCTCTAAATTATCAAAATATTTACACAGTTATTGGTTGTGGTGGTGAAAGAGATAAAGAAAAACGTCCTATTATGGGATTAATAGCTAGTAATCTGTCGGATTATGTAATATTTACAAGTGATAATCCACGTACTGAAGAGCCTCAACAAATAATAGCAGATATGATACAAAAACTTGACAAAAAAAATTACGAAATTGTTATAAATAGACAAAATGCTATTAATAAGGGTATACAAAAACTACAAAAAGATGATATACTATTAATACTTGGTAAAGGACATGAAAAGTACCAAGTTATTGGTAAAGAAAAAATAGAATTTGCTGATAAGAAAATAATATTAGATATAATCGGGAGATGATTTTGTGTTAATTTTAGCCAAAGCAATGTTAGCATTAATGATGGGATTAATAATATCAGTTATATTCGGATATTTTTTAATTCCGTTATTAAAAAAAATGAAGATAAATCAAAAAGTAAGTGTTTTTTTAGAAACAAAACATAAGAAAAAAGAGGGAACACCAACAATGGGAGGGTTAATTTTTATTGTTCCTACCATTGTTTCGGTTATTATCTTATTAATATTTGATAAATTATCTTTTTCAGAAAATCTTTTTATTGTTTTGTTTGTTTTCATAACTTATGCTATTTTAGGTTTTGTTGATGATTTCTTAATTATAAAAAGAAAAAATAATACTGGACTAACTGAAATCCAAAAATTATTTGGTCAATTAGTAATTGCTTTAATATTCTTTTTTATATTTCTAAAAACTGGTGGTCAACCAGCTTTAGATATTCATACTTTAGGTATAAGAATTGATATGGGTTGGGTATATGGCTTGTTTTTGTTATTTATTCTTGTAGCGGGTAGTAATGCTGTGAATATAACTGATGGATTAGATGGCTTAGCTGGTGGTTTATCAGCTATTGCATTTATGACTTTTGGGTTGATTAGTTGGAATTCAACATGGGTAGCAGGTTATGAAGATATTGCTATATTTTGTTTTATATTAACTGGTTCATTATTAGGCTTTTTAGCTTATAATGCTCATCCAGCCAAGGTATTTATGGGTGATACTGGTTCTTTGTGCTTAGGGGCAACTATGGCTTCAATTGCTATCATAACTAATCATGAAATAACTTTAATAGTAGTAGCTGGGGTATTTGTTATTGAAACATTAGTATGTATTATTCAAATAGCTGCTATGTGCTTATTTCATAAAAAAGTATTTCTTATGGCTCCACTTCATCATCATTTTGAAAAATTAGGTTACGATGAAAATGATATTGTTAAAGGTTTTTGGGTAATTGGATTAATCTTTAGTGCATTAGCATTATTGTTTAGTATTTGGATATAAAAGTTAAATATAATTACTA
>JAVWOV010000004.1:0-14943 GCA_036636255.1 Bacilli bacterium | reverse complement strand
TTTATTTTAATAGGAAAGGGATAATTATGAATAAAAGTGATTTATTTCAATATGAAAACGAACTATATCAGCAAGGAATAAAATATATTGGCGGAGTCGATGAAGTAGGTCGTGGACCGTTGATAGGACCTGTTGTTGCTTGCTGTTGTGTATTACCAAAGGAATTTCAACTAGAAGGACTAACTGATTCAAAAAAATTAAGTGAAAAAAAAAGAGATATCTTTTATGAATATTTAATAAAACATGCTTTGGCATATGATATTGGCGTTGTTGAACCGGCTTTAATAGATAAAATAAATATTTATCAAGCTTCAAAAAAAGCTATGGAAATAGCTATTGCCAAGGTAAGGGAAAAAATTAATTTAGAACATGTTTTAATAGACGCTATGCCAATTACTCTTGATATTGAAACAACTTCCATAATTAAAGGCGATGCTAAAAGCATTAGTATTGCTGCAGCCAGCGTGATAGCCAAAGTTACTAGGGATAAGATGATGTATTCTTTAGCTAAAAAATATCCACAATATGGGTTTGATACTAATAAGGGTTATCCTACAAAAAAACACTTGGAAGCATTAAAAAAATATGGTTTAATTCCTGGATATCGTCAAAGTTATGGCCCTGTTAAAAAAATAGTAGAAGAAGGTAAATATGGAAAGATTTGAAATAAACAATAAAAAAAATCAATATGGACCAAGAAGTATTGATGAAATAAAAAAAGAAATGGAAATAGCTAAAACAAGAAAAACAATCAAGCCGGAAATAAAACAAAGTACAAAAATTCAATCAACAATAAATAATATGAAGCAAATAGGAATTAAAAAATGGAAATAAAAACTATTCCTGTTGGACCGCTACAAGCTAATTGTTATATTCTCATTAATAATCAAACTTGTTTAATAATTGATCCAGGTGATGAATATCAAAAAATAATTAATAATATTGATAAATTAAAACCATTAGCTATTTTAGTTACCCATAATCATTTTGATCACATAGGAGCAATAAAAAAATTAACTAATTTATATAAAATAGAAACATATGATTTTAGTAATATGATAGAAAAAAAATATAGTATAGAAAGTTTTCAATTTGAGGTGATATTTACGCCTGGTCATAGTAATGACAGTGTAACTTATTATTTTGAAAATATTATGTTTACGGGTGACTTTTTATTTAAGGGAACTATAGGTAGAACTGATTTAACGACTGGTAATATGCAAGCTATGGAGACAAGTATTAATAAAATTAAGCAATATAAACATATTACAATTTATCCTGGCCATGGTGAAAAAACAACTCTTGCTTTAGAGAAGGAAAATAATTATTATTTTAAATAGCGTTAAATAAAAAAATAAAGTGTATATTCTGTTTGCTAATAATTATTTGCTTTCGGTAATTTACTTATCGGTTAATATTATAATGTTTTAATTATAAATATATTTTGTTTTTGTCTATTTCTTTTGATATTTTTGAATAGATCTATTTAATTTTTTAGAAATATAGTAAATATTTTTTGACTATTTAACTCATGTTTTAATTTTACCTTGCTTTTATTATAATTATGTATTATAATTAGTTGTCACTTAGAAAGAGGAAATTTATGAATTACGAACAATTTAAAAATCTAGGATTATCTGAAGATGTTTTAAAAGCAATTGAGCTGTTAGGATTTGAAAAGCCTAGTAAGATACAAAAAGAAATTATTCCATTTATTTTAGATGGTTATGATGTAGTGGGTCAAGCCCAAACGGGAACTGGTAAAACACTTGCTTTTGCAGCTAGTGTTTTATCGAAAATTGAACATAATATAGGTGTTAAAACAATTGTTATTACACCAACAAGAGAGTTAGCATTACAAATATATGAAGAGTTTGAGACAATAAATAAGATAACTAATTTTAATGTTTTGGCTGTTTTTGGTGGTTCTAGTATTGATTTACAAATAAGATCTTTAAGAAAAGGTGTTGATATTGTTGTTGGTACACCAGGACGAGTAATGGATTTAATTAAAAGAAAAATTTTAAAATTAAATGATTTACAATTTTTTGTTTTAGATGAAGCAGATGAAATGTTAAATATGGGTTTTGAAGAGGATATTAAAAGTATTTTTGAAAGTACTAATAAGGAAAAACAAGTTTTATTGTTTTCAGCAACGATGCCTCGAGCAATTAAAATTTTAGCTGAAAAATATATGAAAAAAGATTATAAAAGTGTTGCTATTGCAGAAAAGAGTACAACAGCTATTAATGTTAGTCAAAATTATTATTTAGTTAATGATAGGATGCGTACTGAGGCTTTATGTCGTGTTATTGATCAAAAATGTCCTAAGTTAGCTATTATATTTTGTCAACGGAAATGTGATGTTGATAAGTTATTAACGGAGTTATCATCGAAAAATTATAGTGCGGAAGCCCTTCATGGTGATATCGTACAAAATATGCGAACGCAAACATTAAATCGTTTTAAAAAAGGAGCTTTTACATATTTAATTGCAACGGATGTAGCTGCTAGAGGTATTCATATTGATGATATCGATTTAGTTATTAATTATAATTTACCTCAAGATGTTGAATCTTATATTCATAGAATCGGTCGAACAGGACGAGCTGGGAAAATGGGTGAGGCTATTAGTTTTATTACTCCACGAGAAATTAACTTTTTACAAGAAGTTTCTAGAAGAGCTAAGTGTGAAATTAATAAACAAGAATTACCTAATATTACAGAGATATATAAAGCAAAATATTTAAAAATTATAGCTTCCGTTAATGAACATATTGATAATAATAAATATGAGGAAACTTTAAGTTATGTTAGGGATATGAATAAGGAAGATCTACTTAAATTTGCGGCTGCTACTTTAAAATGTATGTTTGATAAAGAAATTGGTTCTGATTTTGGTAAGGAAATTGTTATTAAAGAAAGAACAAGAAGTGCCTATAAACAATCAGGTAACAAGACTAGGGTATTTTTAACAATTGGTAAAATGGACGGTATCAGAAGAGATATGTTATTTGATTTTCTAAATAAAACAACAGGTATCAAAAGAGATGCTTTTAGTAATTTAGAAATAATGACAAAGTTTACTTTTTTAGATGTTAATAATGATGAAACAGATAAGTTAATTCAAAAAGTTTATAATAAAAAATTAAATAATCGTCTTATTAGAGCAGAAAGAGCTAAGAAAAGATAGAAATAGATATAATATCTATTTTTTTTTAATATTATTAATTGAGGTGCTTAATAATGTTTGAAAAAATGCGTAGTTATATATTGGAGGAAGAATTAACAATTACTATTTTTAAAGATAAAGTTAATATTGTTAATTATGATAATTTAGGTATGATTAGTAGTAATAAAATTGTAGTTAATTATGGTACAGGGAAAGCGATTATTAATGGCCAAAAATTAGTTATTACTAGGTTATTAGATGATGAAGTTTTAATTGTTGGACAAATTGCGCGAATCGAATTTGGTGAATTATGAAAAAGCAATTAAATAGTTTACTTTTGGTTAATGTTAAGGGCCAGAATGTTGAACGGTTTATACATAGATTAATTAGTCTTAATATTAATTTGCTTTTGATAGATTATGTTAGTTATAAAGAAGTAAATATTAAAATTTCTAATAGTGATTACGTTAGAATAAAGGCTTGTAAGAGCATTTACTCTTTACAGATTATTGATTGTTATGGTTTTTTTAAATTAAAAAAAATGATAAAGAATAATTATTTTTTTATTATTGCTATTATTAGTGGTATAATGTTATTAGTTTGTTTGAGTAATATTATATTTAATGTTTCAGTTGTACATACTAATAAAGATATTAGGAAAATTATTTTAGATGATTTAGAAAACATGGGACTCAAAAAATTTTCTTTTAAAAAGAGTTATGATGATATAAATAAAATAAAACAACAGATACTTGATAATCATAAAGATAAAATTGAATGGCTAGAGATTGAAAAAATTGGTACAATGTATCAAGTTAGATTAGAAATGCGTGAAATAGGTGATAAAAAGCTTAAAACAACAGCACAAAATGTGGTAGCTAAACAGACGGCAATAATTAAAAAAATCGAAGCTTTTTCCGGAGAAATTGTTAAAAATGTTAATGATTTTGTTAATAAGGATGATGTTATTATTAGTGGTTCAATTAGTTTGAATAATCATTTTAAGAATAATGTTAGAGCACTTGGACAGGTATGGGGTGAGGTTTGGTATGAGACAACGATAGAATATCCACTTAATTATCACGAAATAAAGTATTTTAATAATTATAAAAATGTATATGTTTTTAAATTTTTAAATTATAATATTGAAAGTACTTTTAATAGTGATAAGAATAAGGTTATTAAGAGTTGTGATATGTTAAAACATCCGTTATTACCAGTTAAACTGGTTAAACAAAGACAACAAGAAATAGAGTTTATTAATAATAAATATAGTGTGGCTCAGGCTTTAAAGTTAGCTAATAAAAAAGCAAGAGCGCAAATTGATAGTAAACTAAATGACAATGAGTATATTATAAGTGAAAAAAATTTGAATATTACAACTAAAGATAGTAAAATAATAGTAAGAACTTTTTTTGCGGTTTATGAGGATATTACAAGTTATGGTAAAATAGACGTGGTACCGAAAGAAGGCGATTAAGATGTTAAGGGAAACTATTTTAAATATTTTTGGTCAAACGTGGCCAATGATTTTAATATGTACAACAATAATTATTTCGATGAGAGTGGCTTTTTTGCTTAAAAATCGAAAATCAGTAGAAATTTATAAAGAATTATTGATGTTATTGTTTATAATTTATATTATGTTTCTTTTTTATGTTGTTACTTTTCAGGATGTTACATGGTCGACATCTAATCTTATTCCTTTTAAGGAAATTTTAAGGTATGAATTTGGTTCGCGATTATTTTTCTTGAATGTTATTGGCAATATGCTTATGTTTATTCCTTATGGTTTCTTTATTGGTTATATTTTAAAAACAAAAAAAATAACAACAGCAATTATTTTAGCAGTTATTGCATCGATGACGATTGAGATAACTCAGTTGCAGGTTGGACGTGTATTCGATATTGATGATATTATGCTTAATGTGGTAGGGGTTATTTTAGGTTTTTATTTGTATCGTTTTTTAGATAGTATTAAGGAAAGATTGCCCCACATTTTTAAAAATTCACATGTTTATAATGCGGTTGTTATTGTTTTACTTACTTTGTTTATTTTATATTTATTTAATTTTATAGGAATAGGTGTGTAGTATGAATAATTTTGAAATATTTAATGAGACTGGTGATATAGTAGAGTTAACGGAAGTTAAAAATTTAATTGAGTATTTTTTACAATATGAAAAACTTAAAGGAGTAGAATTTAATATAATTGTTGTTGATAATAATTATATTAAACGTTTGAATAAGCAGTTTAGAGGCTTGGACAGGCCGACGGATGTTTTATCATTTGCTTTGGAAGATTGTACGGATATTGTTTATGAAGATGTTAGACTTTTAGGTGATATTTATATTTCTATTGATCAAGCTAGAAGTCAGGCTATTAGTTATGGCCATAGTCTTTTGCGCGAGTTGTCTTTTTTATCGGTTCATGGTTTACTTCATTTACTTGGTTATGATCATATGAATGCCGTGGATGAAAAGATTATGTTTGATAAGCAGGAAAGGATTTTACGTAGTTATGGAATATAAAAATAAGAAAAAGCGTAGTTTAAAGCGTTTTCTAAATAGTTTTAAGTTTGCTTTTCAAGGTTTAAAGTATGCCTTTGTTTATGAACAAAATATGTTTGTTCATATAATTGTTACAGTATGGGTAGTTATTTTGGGTTTGTTATTTCATATTAGTTTGTTTGAATGGCTATTTTGTTTGGTAATTATTGGCTTAGTTATTGCAACAGAGTTGATTAATACGGCTATCGAGGCAGTTGTTGATCTAGTGACAGTTGCTAATAAACCATTGGCTAAGATTGCTAAGGATACGGCTAGTGCTGCTGTTTTTGTTTTTGCTGTTATTGCTTTCTTATGTGGTTTAATTATTTTTATACCCAAGATATTGGAACTTTTTTAAGGGGGAGATTATGAAATCTGGTTTTGTAAGTATTATTGGGCGACCTAATGTTGGTAAGTCTACTTTGATTAATAATTTAATTGGTAATAAGGTGGCTATTATTTCTGATAAGCCTCAGACAACAAGGAATAATATTCAAGGTATATATCATGGTAATGATTGTCAAATTGTATTTGTTGATACGCCGGGTATTCATCGGCCTAATCATAAGCTTGGATCTTATTTAAATAAACAGGCTTATTATAGTTTTACAGATGCTGATGTTATTTTGTTTTTAGTTGATGCTAGTACTGATTTAGGACCAGGAGATCGGTTTATTTTAGAACGATTAAAGACGGTTAAAGTACCGGTTATTTTAGTTATTAATAAAATTGATAAAATTAATAATGCATTATTAATAGCTAAAATTATAGAATATAAGGATTTGTTTACCTTTAAAGAAATTGTGCCTATTTCTGCTTTGAAAAATAATAATACAGTTGAGTTAATGAATGTTATTAAAGCTAATTTAACGGATACTATTAAGTATTATGGAGATGAGCAGATAACCAACAAGTCACAGTTGTTTTTAATAGCGGAGCTTGTTCGAGAAAAGGTTTTTAATTTAACACTTGAAGAAGTACCACATTCAGTTACTTGTGTTGTTGAACAAATGGAGAAAAAAAATAATAGTTATTTAATTCATGTAACAATTATTATTGATCGGGATTCTTTGAAAAAAATTATTTTAGGTAAACAAGGTAGCAAAATTAAGCAGATAGGTATTTTAGCTAGAAAAGATATTGAAGAGTTGTTAGGGACGAAGGTTTATTTGGAACTGTTTGTTAAAACTATTAAAAAATGGCGAGATAAAGATAAATATTTGGCGGAATTTGGTTTTAATTTATTTGAATAGTTTTTTGTTTATGTTATCATTATAAAATAGGTGATGAAGATGAAAGAGTTATTATGGGATTTATTTAAAAATACTGGTAAGATTGAATACTATTTGAAGTATAAGGAAAAGGAGCGAAGTAATGGTAGTAACAGTGGGGAAAACGTATAAACACTTTAAAGGCCATAAATATAAAGTTTTAATGGTGGCTAGAGATAGTGATAGTTTAGCTGATGTGGTTATTTATGAGGCATTATATGGTGATCATATTATATGGGCTAGAGCTTATGATATGTTTGTTTCTTGTGTTGATCACGATAAATATCCGGAGGTTAAACAAATTTATCGTTTTGAACAAATAGATTAGGAAGTGGTTTATGTTAATTGATATTGAGGGAATAGTTCTTGATGAACGTTCTTTTGGTGAATCGAGTAAAATTTTGAATGTTATTACGCCTAAATATGGTGTTATTGGGGTTATAGCAAAGGGGTCTAAGAAAATAAAAAGTCCTCTTTGCAGTGTTACTAGTAGGCTTACATATGGTCGTTTTTATTTATATTACAAAGAGGGAAAGTTATCTGTTCTGTCTAATGTTGATGTTATTGATAGCTTTAAGATAATTAAAAAAGATTTAAAACGGTTAAGTTATGCGTTTTTTTTATTGGAATTAGCAGGACAAGTAATGAAACAAAATAAGGTGGCAGATATTTATAATTTGTTGATTGCCTGTTTGTTAAAAATTAATGATGGTTTTGATCCATTAGTTATTACTAATATTTTAGAACTTAAGTATTTGGATTATTTAGGAGTTATGCCGGTAATTGATAGGTGCTTAATTTGTAATAGTGTTGACAATATTGTAACTATTTCTAGTTATAAGGGTGGTTATTTATGTAAAAATTGTTGTGGTAATGAAGTGATTGTTAGTTTAAAGACAATTAAATTAATTAGAATGTTTTATTATGTTGATATTTTAAAAATAGTTAATTTGCAAATAACTGATGGTATTATAAAAGAAATTAATCGTTTTTTAAATGAGTATTATGAAAGGTATACGGGATTATATTTAAAAAGCAAGGGTTTTCTTGAACAGATAAATAATTAAAAAAAGTGTTTTTAACACTTTTTATTCTTCTATACCATATTTTGAAATATATTCTTCATATGATATTTCTTTATCTCGGTAGGTACCATCATTTTTTATTTCAATTAAGCGATTGATAGTACTTTCAATTATTTCTTCATCATAAGTTGCTATTATAATAACGCCAGTAAATTTTTTGATACCTAAATTAAGGGAATGAATTGATTCAATATCTAAATGATTGGTGGGTTCGTCTAGTAATAAGACGTTACCTTTTTCAAGCATTATTTTAGCCATCATGGCTCTTACTTTTTCGCCACCGGATAAGACATTGACATTTTTTAATGATTCTTCGCCAGAAAATAACATGCGACCGAGAAAACCTCTAACAAATCCTTCTTCTAAATTTTTAGAAAAGTTTTGTAGCCAATTTACCAGACTTATTTTTTCATTAAAATATTCTTCATGATTTTTGGCAAAATAACTTAAGTTTACACTAGAACCTATTGATATTTTACCGCTGTCGGGCTTTATAACACCGGCTATAATTTTTATAAGAGCAGTCTTGGCTATTTCATTGCTTCCAATTAGGGCTATTTTATCGTTTTGTCTTATGGTTAAATTAAAGTCTTTAATGATTGTTTTATTATCAATGCTATAGTTAATATGTTCTAAGGTAATAATATCGCGACCTAGTGTTTTTACTTCTTCAAAGTTAATGAAAGGATATTTTCTACTTGATGGAACAATATCATCTAGGACTATTTTACTTAGCGATTTTTTTCTCGATGTTGCTTGCTTGGATTTGGAAGCGTTAGCGCTGAAGCGGGCGATGAAGTCTTGTAATTCTTTTATTTTGTCTTCTTTTCTTTTATTGGAGTCCCGCATTTGTTTTTGAATAAGTTCGTTTGATTGAAACCAAAAGTCATAATTGCCGATGTATAAGGTTATTTTTTCATAATCAATATCAACCATATGTGTACATACTTTGTTAAGAAAATGGCGATTATGGGAAACAATTAATACAGTATTTTTAAAATTTATTAAAAATTCTTCTAACCATTGTTTACTTTTATAGTCTAGACCATTTGTTGGTTCATCTAGTAGAAGAATGTCGGGATTACCGAATAATGCGCGTGCTAGTAATATTTTTACTTTGTCTTTGTTTTCAAGATTGATCATTTTTTGATCATAGTATTTTTCAGTGATGCCTAGTCCGGCTAGTAAAATAGCAGCATCACTTTCAGCTTGCCAACCATTTTTTTCTTCGAATTTTGCTTCTAAGTCAGCTACTTTCATGCCATCTTCGATGGAAAAATTTTCTTTGTTATAAATAGTTTCTTTGTCTTTCATAATTTGATAAAGTTCTTCGTCACCCATGATGACCGTTTCAAGAACGGTATTTTGATCAAATTCATTATGATTTTGTTTTAAAACAGATAATCTTTCGTTATTACCGATGACTATTTCACCACTGGTTGATTCTATTTCACCACTTAAAATTTTTAAAAAGGTGGATTTACCTGCCCCATTAGCCCCGATTATTCCGTAACAATTGTTATCCTTAAATTCTATATTGACATTATTAAATAGAGTTCGGGTACTAAATTTTAGACCTATATTTAAAGTTTTTAACATATTTTTTCCTCATTTCTGCTTTATTCATTTTATCATATTATATTGTTTTTTCAAAGTTAAAAGTTTAAGTTCAATAAAAACGAGTAAAGTTTATCTACTTTTGTGGTGATTACTTAATGATGGTTAGATATATTTAATGTCTATAATACGAATAAATGTAACATTTAATTTTAAAAAAAGGGGGTGTATTATGACTATTAGTAAAGATTGTCAAGTATATATAGGATTTTATAAAAGTGTTGAGAATCCGTTAATTATCGAGTTATTTAAAACAATTATTTAAGAGGTGGATAGGTGCATATTGTTATATAGATTTTTATTATTTTGTAGTAAATGGACAAGACTGGCTGTTAGTTAATTCCGATGAATAATTTAATAATCTTATAGTGTTAGGAGATAGCTTGAAAAATAGATTTGGAAAAGAGGTATATCAAGGAGACGTGGTTGATCAGTTTAATTATGTGGAGAGAAGAATATTAAAGGATTGGAAGATTTAAGCATAAATTATATGCAAACGTTAATGATAACACGTTAGAATTTTTAATTAAATCGTTTGTTCAAAAATGTGAGGATCATAAATATCATCTTACTGTATTGAAAAGTTTGGAAGATGATATTTATGATTGACAATATATATCAAGTGGTTACCTTGATATAGTAAAACAAATGGATCGTGCTTCTGCCACAATAGCGCAATTTGGTGATTAGTTAGATTATGGTTCAAATTCATTAAATCCAACTGAAGGTTAGACTACGTTAGGAACAAAATTTTTGGAAAAGGTCTTTATGGATACAATTATTGAAGAATATGGAGTATGTATAAGTGATTCATTGTATTCTAATGATAATAAAGAAACTAATGTTAAAATAATTTTTTTTGTAGAAGGGATTTTTATAAAATAATATTGAGAGAGTTAGATAAATCTAGGTTTATAAGTGGAAAAATGCAAAAAAATAGACAAATGTCATTGGATGATTATATTGATTTAGGTGATTTTTCATTTGATAGTACTATAACTAAAAGAATAATGAAGGCATCTAGTAATTTTCAAAAAATCAAAAAGAAAACATTGATTAAAAATATATAAATTAATTTTTTATTAATAAGAGTTAATGATTTTAAAGAAGTAAATACCTTTATTAGGGGAAATTTACTTTTTTTTAAACAAATATTTAGTTAATAAGCAATTTATTTTAATAATATTATTGTTTACATTGCTTGACAATTTAATTATAATATTGTTAATTTTTTAATGATAAGTGATATAATTATTATAGGAGTTGATTTTATGGCAAGAAAGCGTCGAATGAAGAAACGAAAGAAATTTTTGATTTTTATTTTATTTCTATTATTAATTTTTGGTGGAGTTTTTACTTATTTTTATTTTTTTAAGGAAAAAAATATAATTGCTAAGGTGAAACCGATAGTTAAAAGTCTTAAAATTGTTGATGTAAATTCTTTATCACGTCCGATTGCGGTTATGATTGATAATCAAGATGACGCCTGGCCTCATGCGGGTTTACAGGATGCTTATTTATCATATGAGATAATTGTTGAGGGCGGTCTTACACGAATTATGGCTATTTTTAAGGATCAGGATACGGATTTGATTGGTCCCGTTAGAAGTTCACGACATTATTTTTTGGATTATGCAATGGAAAATGATGCTATTTATGCACATTATGGTTGGAGTCCGCAAGCTAGGAAGGATATTAGTTCATATAAGATTAATAATTTAAATGGTCTTTATAGTGATGCTTTTTGGCGCGATAATGAACTTTATGCTCCGCACAATGCTTTTACTAATATTAAGAGTATTTTGAAAGCTTCGAAGGATGCGGATTATATAAGGAATACAGATACTGAGTTGTTACTTAATTATAGTATTGATAATATTAATCTTGATAGGAAAGAAGGCACTATTTTAGCTAATAATATTAGTATAGATTATTCTTATTATCATAATACTAGTTATGTTTATGATGCTGATAGAAAACTTTATATGCGAATCATGAATAATATTGATCATGTTGATAAGATTACAGGTAAGCAGTATACAGTTAAGAATATTATTGTTGTTAAGGTAGATAATTTTAGTATGGATGATAGTGGTAGGCAGGATATTGATAATTTAGGTACAGGGGAAGGCTATTATATTACTAATGGTCAGGCAGTACCAATTGTTTGGTCAAAAGAGAGCCGTGATAGTCAAACGGTTTATAGTTATAAAAATGGTAAAGAGATTAAGGTTAATGATGGTAATACTTTTATTCATATGATGCCGTTTAACCAGGAATTATTAATTACTTAGTTAATTTTTTGAAATTGTATGCCATAATAATTATATATTTTAGTTAAATGTGATATAATATAATATGTTCGAGGTGAAAAAAATAATGAAAGAAATTTTAGATGATCAAGAATATTTAGTGATTGTTAAAGATATTTTAGATAATCAGGAGTTTAATAAGATGCGAAAAATTGAACACCATGGTATTAGTCGATTTGAACATTCTGTTAAGGTTTCATATAGGGCTTATAAGATGGCTGTAAAATTTAATCTTGATTATGTTGCTTCTGCCAGGGGCGGATTGTTACATGATTTTTTCTTGAGTGATGTTTTACGCAATGGTCGTGAACGATTTGTATCAACTTTTATTCATCCTAAGAAGGCTTATTTAAAAGCTAAGGAAATTTTTATGATTAGCTCTTTAGAAGCAGATATTATTAAGAGCCATATGTTTCCTATTAATATAACTATTCCACATTATAAGGAAAGTTGGTTAGTTATTTTTTCTGATAAGACGATTGGAGCTTTAGAGTTTTCGATGAAGCTTGGTTATAAATTTAGTTATGCGGCTAATGTTAGTCTGTTGGTGTTATTTAATTTTATTAAATAAAAAGCTATCATTTGATAGCTTTTTATGTTAAAATATTATTGTATTTAATGATCTTTAAATGAATGTTTTTTTATTTGATAGGAGATGTTTTCTTTGGATTTAATTATAAAAAAAGCTTTGGATGATGAAATGTTAAGACAAGAAAATAGTATTGAGTTGATTGCTAGTGAAAATTATGTTTCAGCGGCGGTTTTACAATTACAGGGTAGTATTTTAACTAATAAATATGCTGAAGGGTATCCTCATAAGCGATATTATGGTGGTTGTGAGCATGTTGATGTTATTGAAAAGCAGGCAATTTTTTATGCTAAATGTCTTTTTGACTGTAAGTATGCTAATGTGCAACCTCATAGTGGTTCTAGTGCTAATATGGCAGTGTATAAAGCTTTGCTTAATATTGGTGATAAGATTATGGGAATGAATTTGTGTCATGGAGGTCATCTTAGTCATGGTTATCCACTTAATTTTAGTGGTAAGGAATATAATATCATTTCTTATTCGGTTGATTTGGATACGGGAATGATTGATTATGATGAAATAAAAAAGATTGCGTTAAAAGAAAAACCAAAGTTGATTATTGCAGGGGCAAGTGCTTATTCGAGGATAATTGATTTTAAAAAATTTCGTGAAATTGCTGATTTATGTGGGGCTTATTTAATGGTTGATATGGCGCATATTGCGGGATTAGTAGCGGCTTTTTTGCATCCTAATCCAGTTATTTATGCTGATGTTGTTACTTCAACGACGCATAAAACTTTACGTGGCCCGAGAGGTGGCCTTATTTTAACTAATAATAAAGAGATTGCTAATAAAATTGATAAGACTATTTTCCCAGGTATTCAAGGTGGTCCGTTGATGCATATTATTGCGGCAAAGGCACAAGCTTTTTATGAGGCTTTAAAACCGGAGTTTGTATTATATCAAAAACAGGTTATTAAAAATGCTTCAGCTCTTGCCTGTTCTTTGCAAGAAGAGGGTTTTCATATTGTTTCTAATATAACGGAAAATCATTTGATGCTTGTAGATGTTAGTGTTGCCAATATAAGTGGTGATGAGGCGTCTAAGATACTTGATAAGATTAATATTACTGTTAATAAAAATGTGCTTCCTACTAAAGAGGAATCTTGTTTTTATAAGACTGGAATTCGTTTAGGTTCACCAGCTATGACGACCAGAGGGTTAAAAGAGGAAGATTTTATTTTGGTTGGTAAGATTATTGCCAGATGTTTAAAAAATAAAGATGATGATTCTGTACTTTTCTCTTTAAGAGAAGAAGTTTTAATGCTTACGAAGAAGTTTCCTTTATATGGAGGTGCTTAATGGTTTTATTAAAAGGTTCGATTATTTTTGATGAGTCTATATTGGTAATTAAAAAAGAGGTTGATAGTTGTTTGATTAAACCTTGTTTGGCGGTAATTCAGGTAGGTAATGATGGTGCAAGTGATGTTTATGTTAATCGTAAAAGATTAGCATGTGTTAAAACTGGAATTGTTTTTAAGCATTTTAAATACGATTGTGCTGTTTTAGAAACTGAGGTTATTAATAAGATTAAGGAACTTAATAGTGATAAGTATGTTGATGGTATTTTAGTACAACTTCCGTTAGCGTCGCATTTGAATGTAACTAAGATAATTAATTATATTGATTATGCTAAGGATGTTGATGGTCTTACAGATATTAGTTTAGGTCGTCTTGTTCATAACAAGGATACAAATGTTCCTTGTACGCCAATGGGGATTATTAAAATGTTAGATTATTATGATATTTCTGTTGTTGGTAAAAATGTAGTTATTGTTGGTTGTAGTAGTTTGATTGGTTTACCATTAATGAATTTGTTAATTAATAGAGGTGCGACTGTTAGTATGTGTCACATTATGACTAATGATTTGAAGAGTTATACTTGTCGTAGTGATATTTTGATTGTGGCAACAGGTCATAAGCATTTGATTACAGCAGATATGGTTTGTACTGATTCGGTGGTTATTGATGTAGGAATTACACGAGAAAATGGTAATTTGTATGGTGATGTTGATTTTGAGGCAGTTAAGGATAAAGTTTATGCTATAACGCCGGTCCCGGGAGGGGTGGGGCCAATGACTGTTTTAATGCTTCTTTTAAATGTTATGAAGAGTTATAAAAATAAATAATTAAATTAATTTATTTGATTATTTTATAATTGTCCTCGTAGCTCATCAGGATAGAGCGGGAGTTTCCTAAACTCTAGGTAGTAGGTTCGAGTCCTATCGAGGACACCATAATGATTTTATAAAGGTTATATTTTATATAATTTTTTGTTAAAATATGATGATGTTTGAGTCTGTAAATAAATCTGTGTAAATAAAACCTTTCCATGATAAAATATATA
>JAVWOV010000003.1:0-25179 GCA_036636255.1 Bacilli bacterium | reverse complement strand
TAATAATTCACTGAGGTGAAGAATATGAGAAAGGTTGAATTAAGAATGAATGAAAATTATAAATATGAAATAATTAAAAATCTAATAGAAAAAAATGGAAATAAGTTGCGAGTTGCAGAAAAATTAAATAAAATCTACTATAGGTAGTTATTTTAATTTCATTTTAACAAGTATAAAGTACCTATTTAAGCATATTTTAGATTATTCAAAAAGTTTTACTTGACTTTTTAATTAATAAAATTATTATGATAAACCATATGATTCAATTATTTTCGTTTGGATGATGTTTAAAAATTTTCAAATGATAATTTGAAGATTTTTTCATGTTATTTAACTACTAGTTTTCTATAAAAAAATATAGTATAATATTATTAGAAGGTAGGTTTTATTAATGATTTTAGATATTATTGAAAAGAAAAAAAATAATCAAGTTTTAACTAAAGAGGAAATTGAATATGTTGTTTTAGAATATTTAGCTGGTAATATTAAAGATTATAAGATGAGTTCGCTATTGATGGCAATTGTTATTAATGGTATGTGTGATGAAGAAATTGTTTTTTTAACGGATGCGATGTTAAAAAGTGGCGATATCATTGATTTGTCGATGATAAAAGGAAAATTTGTTGATAAACATTCGACGGGAGGAGTTGGAGATAAGACATCGCTTATTTTAGCGCCTTTGGTGGCTAGTTGTGGTTTAAAGATGGCTAAGATGAGTGGTCGAGGACTTGGACATACGGGAGGAACGATTGATAAACTTATGGCTATTAAAGGTTTTAAAACGGATTTAACTAATAAGGAATTTATTAAACAGGTTGACGATATAGGGGTTGCTATTATTAGTCAAACTAGTAATATTGTACCGGCTGATAAGAAAATATATGCTTTAAGGGATGTAACGGGAACGGTTGATTCACTCGCTTTAATTGCTTCTAGTATTATGAGTAAAAAGATAGCTAGTGGGGCTTCTAATATTTTAATAGATGTTAAGGTTGGCCAGGGAGCGCTTATTAAAAATATTAAAGAAGCTAGAAAATTAAGTGATATTTTAATTATGCTTGGTAGTCATTATAATAAGCAAACGATATGTTTTATTACTAATATGGACGAGCCGTTAGGATATAGTGTTGGTAATGGGTTAGAGGTAATAGAAAGTATTAATACTTTAAAAGGTAAAGGTCCTAAGGATTTAACAGATTTAGTTGTTAGTTTGGCTACTTCTTTAGTTATGATGGGTAAAAAAATTGATAAAAATGAAGCGTTTGATTTGGTTAATAATAACTTGTATAATGGTAAAGCTTTTTTAAAGTTTCAGCAAATGATTAAAGCTCAGGGAGGTAATTTAGAAAATATTTCGGTATCTGATCAGATTGTTTCTATTAAAAGCATAAAAACAGGAATTGTTGCTGGTATTAATACTAAAAAAATTGGTGAATTGGTACGATTAATGGGTGCAGGAAGATTATTAAAGGATGATGTTATTTCTTATGGGGTAGGGGTTGTATTGGCTAAAAAAGTTGGTGATTTTGTTTTGTTGGATGAGGAGTTATTAAAGGTTTATATTGGTGATAAGGATGTTGCTGTTAATGATTTATTGACATGTTTTACGATTCTGCCTTGTTTAGATAAGCGTAATCCGTTAATTTATGAAATAGTTGGTGAATATTAATGGCAGTTACAAAGACTAATTTTATTAATTATTTAAGATGTCCACGTTATGTAGCGCTTGATCATTTAAAGAAAGAAAAGCTTAATAGTTTTGTAACGCTTGAAGATTATTTACATGAGGAAGAGACGGTTAAGTTAGAGGAACTAATTGGTCAAATGTATGATGCGGATGATAATGATATAATTGATGTAACTAATGAGCATTTGCAAGTTATGTTACCTTATTATAATAAGGTTGAATTGTTGGCAGGTAAGCTTGCTAACAAGTATTTTAAAGGGGAGTTTAAGTATTCAAAAGATACGGCTGATCAAGAGAGTTTTGATTGTTTAATTGAAGGAATTAGATATCTTTGTTATGTGGATATTTATAATAAGGTGGATGATCATTTTAATATTATTGAGGTTAAAGCGACTACTTCTAAAAAGTTTTTAAGTATTGGGAAGTCTTATAAGGATGAATTTGGCAATAAAAAGGTTAATTCTATTTTTGCTTTAAAGGACAATATATATTATTTAAGAGAAGATATTGATGATTTTGATGATGTTATGAGCAAGAAGGATTATAACAAAAGTAAGGCTAAGTTATTTAATTGTTTTGATGGTGCTGGTAAGTATGTTTATGATTTGGCGGTACAAAGATATATTATTGAAAATGATTTAAGACAAAATAATATGGAAGATATGATCGGTAAAGTTCATTATTATTTGGCTGTTTTAAATTGTGATTATGTTTTTGATGGAGCCATGGTTGGTTTGGAACCGGATTATCATACTGATTTTTTGGGTAATGATATTGTTTGTTATTTTGATTTAACTAATTTGACTAAGGATTATATGGATAAAATAGATATTGATCGTCAATGTGTTGCTAAATATATTCATAATTTGCAGGCGGATATTTGTCCGATTGGTGAGCATTGTGAATATAAAAAAACTACTGCTTGTAAGTATATACCGGTTTGTTTTTCGTTTATTCCCCCTTGTAATTCTATTTTAAATTATATTGATAATCATTATGGCTTTAAGGATGCGATAGGTAATAAATATGAAAAATATGATTTATTAAATGATGGAGTTGTTAATATGCTAGATGTATCGGAGGATAAGCTAAACAGACCTAAAAATGTTATTCAAAGGAATGTGGTTGCTTCGGGAATTCCTTATTTTAATAAAGATAAAATTAAGGCGGGAATTGGTTGTATTAATTATCCTATTTATCATCTTGATTTTGAAACTTTTCCTTGTCCGCTTCCTAGGTTTAATGGGGAACATTGTTATACACAGTCGGTATTTCAATTTTCTTTACATATTGAATCATCACCGGGTGTTTGTGATAAGGAGAGTGATCATTATGAGTATTTGGCTGTTGATCATTTAGACCGAAGAGAAGATTTAATTAAAAAAATGTGTGAGTTTATTGATGTTTCTTCTGGGGGGACGATTCTGGTTTATAATGAATCGTTTGAAAAGACAAGATTGAAGGAACTTGGTAATATTTTCCCGATTTATCAAAAAAAGCTTAATGCGATGCGAGATATGATTTTTGATTTAATGTTTGTGGTTAAGACTAATAGTAAGTTATATCAGGCACTTGGTTATGATGAAGATGAGGCTAAGATGTTTAATTATTATCATAAGGATATGAATGGTTCTTTTTCGATTAAAAAAATATTACCGTTATTTAGTGATTTGACTTATAAGGGAATGGATATTGGTAACGGGATTGAGGCTTTGATTACATATGCTAATTTTCCTAAATTAAATAAATTAGATTATGCTTTTAAGTATCAAAAGTTAGTGGAGTATTGTAAGCAGGATACGTGGGCGATGGTTGAAATATTGCATGGCTTAAATGATAGTGTTAAGTCTTAATTGCGTCAAATATTGTCAAATTAGGTGTTATGTGTTGTAACAATTGCTTTTTTGGTATATGATTGTTATAGGAGTGTGAAAAAATGATTTACCCATCAATTGATAAGTTATTAAATCAAGTTGGTTCTAAATATTTATTAGTTAATGTAATTGCTAAGCGATCTAAGGAAATGAAAGATAATCATCATTTACAAATGCCTGTGGGTGAATATGTTTCTAAAAGTTGTATTGGAAAAGCTTTGGAGGAAGTTTCTAATGGTTTGATTATTCCTATTAGAACGGATATTTAAAACATGATTTAAAATTAATCATGTTTTTTGTTGATTAAAAATATTAATGATAATCCATAATAAACATAGACTAATAAGGGAAGGGTGTGTCTATGTTTAATAATTTTAATGAGGAAACTAGAAAGATAATTGTTAGTGCTAAAAAGGAAATGCATGATTTAAAGCATCCATATGTGGGCAGTGAACATTTACTTTTGGCAATTTTAAAGGTTGATAATAATATTAGTAATAAATTAAAGGAATATGATTTTACTTATGATTTATTTAAACAGGAGATTATTAAGCTGGTAGGAATTGGTAAAAAGGCTAGTGATTGGTTTTTGTATACGCCTCTTTTAAAAAGAATTTTGGAAAATGCCATTATTGATAGTAAGGAAAATAATAGTGGTAATGTTACCGTTTCACATCTTTTTGCGTCTTTACTTGAGGAGGGTGAAGGGGTAGCAATTAGGATAATGTTGGCAATGAATATTGATATTGATAGTTTGTATAGCGAATTTACTTATCCGATATTAAAGTCTGGTCGTAAGGGTAACAAAAAGTTATTGTTAGAAGAAATGGGTCTTGATTTAACGAAGAGAGCACTTACTTGCGGGGTTGATCCGGTTGTTGGACGAGAACAGGAAATTAAACGGGTTTTAGAAATTTTAACAAGACGTACTAAAAATAATCCTTTGTTGATAGGGGATCCAGGGGTTGGGAAAACGGCGATTGTGGAGGAATTAGCACGTATGATTGCTGTTGGTGATGTACCGCTTTCTTTAAAAAACAAAAGGATTATTAGTTTAGATATGGCAACAACAGTGGCAGGAACGAAATATCGTGGTGAATTTGAGGAACGAATGCATCGCATTTTAATGGAAATTGAGGAAAATGATGATATTATTTTGTTTATTGATGAGATTCATACGTTAGTTGGAGCTGGTGGGGCTGAGGGAGCGATTGATGCTTCTAATATTTTTAAACCGGCTTTAGCACGTAATAAATTAAGATGTATTGGGGCAACTACTACTAGTGAGTATAAGCAATTTATTGCTCCGGATGGGGCATTAGAACGCCGTTTTCAAAAAATTATGGTTGATGTCCCTAGTAAGGAAACAATCAAGAAAATTTTGATAAAGATGCGGACTATTTATGAACAATATCATATGGTTAAGATAAGTGATGAAATGTTAAATTTGATTATAGAATTATCGGATAAATATGTTTATGATCGTAAGGAACCGGATAAAACGATTGATATTATGGACGAGGTTTGTTCTAAAGTTAGTTTAAAAGAAAGTAAGGAGTTAAGAAAATATAAGCAACTCAATAAAGAGTTACAACAAATTATTAAAAAAAAGGATGCATTTATTGTTAGCAACAAGTTTGATTTAGCGTCTGAGCAAAAGTTTAAAGAAAATGATATAATGCATAAAATAAATAATATGGAACTTTTAATTTATAAGAAGGATAATAAAAAGATGGTTACTAAAGAAGATATTGCTTCGGTTATTCATGCTAAAACGAAAATTCCAGTTTATGAGTTGCTTCAAGAAAATAATAAAGTGATTGATAAAATCAGTAAAAATTTACGGGAGAATATTGTTGGTCAAGACGAGGCTTTGTTAGAGGTTATAAATATTGCTAAGCGAATTAAGCTTGGTTTTAAAGATGATAATCATTGTTATAGTATATTGTTTAGTGGTTCTAGTGGGGTTGGAAAGACAAAGCTTGCAAAGTTGTTTGCGACTAATTTAGTTGGTAAAGAAAATGTTATTAAGCTTGATATGAGTGAATTTGGAGAAAGTCATAGTGTTAGTAAATTGGTTGGGGCTCCGCCAGGATATGCTGGTTATAGTGATAATAAAAATATTTTGGAAGAAATTAAAAATAAGCCTTATTCGGTTTTGATTTTGGATGAAATAGAGAAGGCTTCTTCGGCAGTTATTAATTTATTTTTACAAATTTTGGATGATGGTAAAATTCATGATGCTAAGGGTAATTTGATTAGGTTTGATAATGTGACGATTATTATGACTTCTAATATTGGTTTTAATGATGTTTCGATTGGTTTTAATTTAGATAATAAGGATAAAATTATGACGCGATTAAAAGAAAATTTTTCTATTCCTTTTATTAATCGTCTTGATAATGTGGTTGTTTTTAATAGGTTAGGAGATAAGGAAATTAAGACTTTGATTACGCGTAAAATAAGAATTTTAAAACATTCTTATGATAAGAAAAATATTATGTTAACGATTAAGCATAATGTGGTTAAGGAAATTATGTTGTTATCTAATTATCGGGAGTTTGGTGCTAGGAAACTTGATAAAATTATTAAGGATAAAATCGAAAATATTGTGATTGAAAATGTTATAAATGATAATAAAAATATTGTGATTGATGATATTAGTCATTGTTTAAATTGAAAATATGTGCTATACTTTTATTAGGTGATATGAGTGAATATAGAAACGATTATAGAAACGATTAGATGTAATAATCAAATAAATTCTAAGGCTTTGGAGGCTATTATTGCTATTATTAGTAATATACTTAATAAGGGTTATACTATTAATTTGGTAAATTTGAATAATCATCTTGCTAAATTGAGTGTGGTTGAAGGTGATTTAGATAATCAGGCAATTGTTTATTTGAATAATAAAATTATTATCGATCCTAGCCAAGTTAAATTTTATGATCATAATTTAGCATTTACGATGATAATTATTGAAATGTTAAGAGTAAATAGTGATATTGGTATGTTAACTGAACCGATTAGTAAAGGTTTTAATGAGTCTTTTGCTATTAGTTTAATGGGAATTGATGGTTTGGCTATATATGAAGAGGAGCAAGTTATTTGCAGGTTACTTAGTAAAATAATTGGTGATGATGTAATGATTAATATATTTTTCATGGGTAATATGCTTAATGATTTGATAGATTCTTTAATTAAAGTGGGATGTAGTGAGGAAGAAACAATTAATTTAATTAAGCTTATTAAAGAAAATTATGATACAAGGATGAAATAGGAGGATTTATGAAAGAGATTTTTAATGTTGAAAGAAATAATTTGTTTGATAAAATAGTTATGAAGATTACGGGTATGGCTAAGGAAATTGGTAAGTTTAATGATGATTTTAAGGCTAACATGGTTAATCCGTATAGTAGTATGGAGCATAATGATTTAATTTCAAGTATGGAGGTAAAGGTTTTAAATGTTGATGGTTACATTGAAAATATTCCGGTAATAGATAGAGAAAATAATGCAAAGGTAAAATAACTTTTGTGTTTTTTTTTGCATTTTCATAAAATATATAGAAAAGAATAATCAAATAGATTAATATTCTATAAGATTGATTATACGATAAGTTTATGAAACATTATAATATTTATCAGATTAATGTGATTAAGAATACGTTGGTTTCGCTTTTTTTACAAAAGGTGAATAGTTATTATTGTAATGATAATGAAAAAGTTGTTATAAAAAGATATTTAAGTTGAATTATATTTTTTTGTTTGTTACAATATTTTAGGGTGATTTAATGATTATCAAAAAAATTGTTAAGTTAAAAAACAATAAATATAAAATCGTTTTAGATAATGATAAGGAAATTGTTACTTATGATGAGGTTATTATTAAATATAATTTGTTAAATGGTTTAGGTGATTCTAGGATTTTAGATGATGTAATTGCCTTAAATGAGTATTATAATATTTATTATAAGGTACTTGCTTATATTTTTAGGCGATTACGGAGTAAAAAAGAGGTTGTTTGTTATTTAGAAAAGTTTAAAATAAATGATTGTTTACGGGATAAGTTAGTTAATGATTTTGTTTTAAAGGGACTTATTGATGATGAAAAATTTGCTAAATGTTTTGTAGCGGATCATTTTAATTTAACTAATGAGGGACCTTTAGTTATTAAATATAAGCTTCTAAAGCATGATATTGCTCCTGATATTGTTGATAATTGTTTAAAATTTATTAGTGAGGAAGAGTTATTAAATAAAGTAATTAAATTGGTTGATAAGAAGGTTTTAGAAAATGTTAAGTATTCTAATTATATTTTAAAGAAAAAACTAATTAGTTATTTAATTAGTTTGGGTTTTTTAAATGATATGATTAAAGATGTTGTTTTAAATGTTGTTGTTGATGATACTAGGTTATTATTCAAAGATTATGAAAAGTTATATGCGCGATATTGTTTAAAGTTATCGGGGTCATTACTTAGTTATAAAATTAAGAGTGAGTTATTTAAAAAAGGTTATAATAGTAATGATATAAATGATTTGTTATATGAAAAAAATGTTCATTGAACATTTTTTTTATTGAGTAGCTGGTGCTTGTTCTTCTTCTTTAGGAGGAACGGGAGTTATTATTTGTTTATATCCTTTTTTTAAAGAAGAATCATTTATTTTTAAATTATAATTTTTTCTTATTTCGGCCCAAGCTGTTGTTTGAATAGTTTTATCATTGGTTAGTTTTTCAGTAACTAAATCATTGATAATATCTTGTTTAACTTTTTCTAATTTTGGTAATTCATTTTGTTTTATTTTTAAAATTATATGATAACCGTAGGTGCTTTTAACAGGTGTTGTGGTGTAGTCACCATTTTTTAAATTAACAGCACCGTTCCAAAATTCGGGAACAACATCTTTTTTGGTGAAATTGGAGAATAATCCTCCTTCGTTTGCGGTTGCTTCATCGGCAGAATATTTTTTAGCTAGAGTTTCAAATTTTTCGCCGTTTTGCAATTTTTTAATAATATTTTGGGCTTTTGTTAGGGCTTCTTCTTCGGCTTTTTTTGTTTGTTCTTCGGTCATTTTTTCGGTTGTTTTTGGTTTTATTAAAATATGTTTGGCAGTTATTTCGCCGGTTATGTTTTCATTGTAGTATTTGTTTATTTCTTCGTCGGTTATTTTGGTGGTTAAGTATTTTTCTAAAACCATTTTTTTCTTTTGATCGAGAACTAAACTGTTTAGTAATTCTTTTTCGTTTTTCATGCCTGATTGTGTTAGGGCTTCGTTAAAGTCGTAGCCATATTGCTTGTATTGATCTTTTAGTTGTTCTAATTGTGCTTGGGCGGCTTTGGTGACGTCGTCGGTTGTTTTTATTTCTTTGTTGGCGATAAAACTATCGATCATGTCAACCATTACGCTTGATCCTCCTTTTACTTTTAATTCGTCGTATAAGTCATTAGAGGTTATTTTAAATTCGTCGATTGATGCGGCTATTTCTTCACCGTTTTTAAGGGCTGGAGCTTTGCCACAGCCAACAGTGGTTAAAATTCCTAGACATAAGATTGTGTATAATATTTTTCTTTTCATTTTTTTCTCCTTTCATTATCAAGTAATATCATATCAAAAATTATGAAAAAAAACAATAATTTTAGTATAAGTATTCACATATATTTTAATTTCCCATAAAATAATGTGAAAAGACAAAAAAAGGAGGAATGATTTTATGTGTAATACTGGTGTATCTGGAGCTGCAATCGTTTTAGTGTTATTTATTCTTTTAATAATCATACTTGGGGCTTATATTTAAAGCCCATTAAAGAATAGGAGGTGCTTTAATGTCTTGTGAAAAACATTGTGAGACCGAAAATGTACGACCTTGTAATAATCATAGCAGTTATTTAACTATTATTGTTTTATATATTTTATTAGCAATTATTGTTGGATCTGTAATAAGATATTAAAAAAATAAAAGAAGGCTAAATAGCCTCTTTTTATTTTTTGTTAACTATTTTATATATTAATATTTTTATTAAATGCTTTTTATTAAAAAAAATAAAAAATTTTGCTAAAACACTTTACAAAATGGTTATTAAATAGTAAGATAAAGGTATATAGTGGCAAGAAGTGGTGAGAAGTGGGGGATGCTTATGTTTATGGGAGAGTATCATTTTACGATAGATGATAAAGGAAGACTTACTATTCCAGCAAAGTTACGATCTGATTTGGGTAGTGATTTTGTTGTTACTAGGGGGTTAGATAATTGTTTATTTATTTATCCGAAGAATGAATGGCATAATATAATTGCTAAATATAAGGAACTTCCTAATACTAAGGATGCCCGTAATTTCATGAGGTTTTTCTTATCTGGTGCTACTATAAGTGATTTTGACAAGCAGGGTCGAATTAATATTACATCTCCTTTGATGAAGTATGCTTTTTTGAAAAAAGAATGTATTGTTATTGGCGTTAATGATCGGATTGAGATATGGGATAAAGATCGTTGGGAGTGTTTTATTAGTGATAATGAGGCTAATTTGTCGGATATTGCGGATAGTTTATTTGCTTCAAATTTTTAGGGGGATTTTATGCATAAGAGTGTTTTACTTACGGAGTGTTTAGAACTTTTAAATTTAAATGAAGCAAGTATCGTTGTTGATTGCACATTGGGTTATGGTGGCCACAGTCGGGAAATTTTAAAGAGGATTAAAAGGGGTTTTCTTTTCGCCTTTGATCAAGATGTGGAAGCAATTGAAAGTAGTTCAAAGTTACTTGAGACTGTTGGTAGCAATTTTACAATTATTTATAGTAATTTTAGTAATTTGACGGAGGAACTAAAGAATAGAAATATTACAAAGGTTGATGCTGTTTTATTTGATTTAGGGGTTTCTAGTCCACAACTTGATACGGATGCTAGAGGGTTTAGTTTTCATAATGATGCTTGGCTTGATATGCGAATGGATAAAAATCGTGTTTTGACGGCTTATAAAGTGGTTAATGATTATTCGCAGGATGATTTGGTAAAGATTTTTTTTGAGTATGGTGATGAGAAGTATGCAAGAAGTATTGCTAAAAGTATTGTTTTGTATCGTGAGGGTAAAAAAATTTCAACAACGCTTGAGTTGGTGGAGATTATTAAAAAAAGTGTACCGGAAAGTTATAAGCGTGGTAAACATCCGGCTAGGAAGGTTTTTCAGGCTCTTAGGATCGAGGTTAATAATGAGCTTGCGGTTTTTGCTGATGGTTTAAGACAGGCGATAAATTTGCTTTCTGTTGGAGGCCGAGTTGGGGTTATTACTTTTCATTCTTTGGAGGATGTTATTTGTAAACGTATTTTTAAGGAGTATAGTATGCTTGATAATAATTTGAAAAAATTACCGGTTGTACCTTATGAACTTTTACCTAAATTTAAAATGTTTGGTAGTGTTAAACCGGGAGATAGGGAAATTTTAGAAAATAAACGTAGTCGTAGTGCTAGATTAAGGGTAATAGAAAGAGTAAGGGATTAAAATGGCTAGAAAAAGGGTTAGAAAAACAAGAATAACTAAGGGTGAACGTTTGCTTTATGTTGGAGGGTTTACGGCATTTATGTGTGCTTTAATGTTACAAATTTTTTGTGGTGCCTCGATTGGTAATTTAAAGATGAGTGTTGAGAAGTTGAATTATGAGATTACTAATCAAAGTAAGACGAATGAGAGTTTAACGATGAAGGTTAATGAGCTGACGGCTTTTGATAAAGTTAAGGATGTTGTTAAGGATATGGGGTTGGCTTATAATAATGATAATATTATTGTTATTAATGATTAAATGAGGTGAAATGATGAAAACGAGAAAAAAGGCAAAAACATGGAGGTTTCCGCAATTTGTTTTTGGTGTTTTTCTTGTTTTTATTATGGCTTTGTTTGCTCAGTATGCTTATTTAGCGCTTTTTCCTAATATTTATGGTATTAATATGAAGAAGTTTGCTGATAGTAGAAATATGTATAAGAGTGCTTTATATGCTAAGCGGGGAACGGTTTATGATAGTGAGGAAAATGTTTTGGCGTTGAATGTTACTTCTTATACGGTTATTGCTTATTTGGATAAGCGTCGTACGGAGTATGAGGATAGTCCGGAACATGTTGTTGATGTTTTGAAGACGGCACGTATTTTAGCGCCTATTTTAAATATGACGGAAGATTATTTGGTTAATTTATTGTCGAAGGATGTTTATCAAGTTGAGCTTGGTCCGGGTGGTCGGGGGATAACAGAGATTAAGAAGGATGAAATAGCGTCGTTAAATTTGCCGGGGATTAGTTTTATTGAGGATTATAAAAGATATTATCCTAATGGTGATTTTGCTTCTTATGTTATTGGTTATGCTCGGGATACTGATAAGGGAGATATTATTGGTGAATTAGGGATTGAGTATAAGTATGATGAGCAGTTAAAGGGTAAGGATGGTTATTTGGAGTATCAACAGGATCGTTATGGTTATAAGATTCCTGATACGAAGGAGTTGAGACGGGATCCTATTAATGGTGATGATATTTATTTGACGATTGATTCTAATATTCAAAGGTTTGTTGAGAGCGCTGTTAAGGATGGTTATTTAAAATATAATCCTAAATGGGTTGGTGTGACGGTTATGGAGGCGAAGACAGGAAGAATTTTAGGTACTTCGACTTCTCCTTCGTTTGATCCTAATGTTCGTAATATTACTAATTATGAAAATTATTTAACTTCTTATGCATATGAACCGGGTTCGACGATGAAGACTTATACTTATATGTGTACGCTTGAGAAGGGTAATTATGATGGTAATGCTACTTATAAGTCTGGTTATATTGACATTGGTGAGGATACTATTAATGATTGGAATCGAACTGGTTGGGGAACGATTCCTTATGATAAGGCTTATGAGTATTCTAGTAATGTGGGTATTGCTAATATTATGTTTAAAAATTTAACGAAGGCTGAGTATCGTGATTGTTTGAGTAAATATGGCTTTGGTAAAATGACGGGAATTGATTTACCGCGAGAGGTTGCTGGTAGTATTGATTTTAATTATGATGTTGAGTATGTTACAGCGGGGTTCGGACAAGGTATTACTTCGACTGCTATTCAGCATTTGCAAGCATTAACGATGATTGCTAATGATGGTAAGATGTTAAAACCTCAAATTATTTCGAAGATTGTTAATCCTAATACTAAGGAAGTTGTTTATAAAGGTCGGGTTGATGCTTCTGCTTCTATTGTTAGTAGTAGTACAGTTAAGAAGATGAAGGAACTTATGTATAATACGGTTAATGGAACGGATGCTGGAACGACCGGTACTTTGTATAAAATTGATGGTTATGATGTTATTGGCAAGACGGGAACGGCGGAAATTTATGATGAGAAGTCGGGTCAATATTTAACGGGTGATAATAATTATTTGTTTTCTTTTGCGGGAATGTTTCCGGCTAATTCACCGGAGATAATTATTTATGCGGTTATGGAGCGACCTGTTTGGAATAAGAGTAATGGTATTTCGGAGGTTGTTAATAATATTACTAGGAGTATTGTTAAGTATAAGAATATGTTTGCTTTGGATTATAACAAGCAAAAATTTGTTACATATAAATTAAGTTCTTATATTAATAAGAATACGGATGTTGTTAAAAATTTGTTGAATGGTAGTAATATTACACCGATTATTATTGGTAATGGTGATCATATTATTAGGCAGTATCCATTTTTAAAAACGGAGGTTGTTTCTTATGATAAAGTGTTTTTATTGACTAACGATAAAAATATCATGATGCCAAATTTGTTTGGTTATTCGCGGGCTGATGCGACGGCACTTTGCAAGCTACTTGATATTGATTATGATATTAATGGATATGGTAAGGTTGTTGATCAGAGTATTTTAGCTGGTTCTAGTATTAATAAGGCTAAAAAAATTGTTATTACTTTAGCAGATAAGGGTTGATTTAGGGCAAATATTTGGTGTTTGCTTTTTTTTATATATATTATATTTACATTTATATAAATATAATAATTTACAATAAATGAAAATAATGATATACTTTATTAAGAAATGTTTGAGGGTGATAAATTGATTACGAAATTTAAAGAAAAAATTAAAAATTTTAATTATAAGGTGTTTATTAAAGATGTTAAAAAGTTATTTTATGGTTATTTACGTACGAATGTTTTGTTTATAACTTTTGTTTTTATTGCTGTTATTAATGGTTGTTTACTTAGATTTTTAACGGTTGGTAATTATTTTGCTATTAAGCCTATTTTAGCTGATTTGGCGATTGTTTTGTTGATTGGTGCATTTGGTTATTTTATTAAACCGAAGAATCAGTTTAAGTATTTTTTTACGTGGTTGATTATATTTACTATCATTTGTGTTATTCATTCAATTTATTATAATAATTATGTTTCTTTTGCTTCTTTGTCTTTACTTGGTACGACGACGCAGCTTGAGGGGATGGGAACGGCTGTTATTGAAAATATTATGGAGATTAAGGATTTTTCTTATCTTTTGGGTTTGGTTGTTATGCTTTTTGTTCATAAGGCATTAAAGAAGAGAAATTATTATGCTATTGCTGGTAAGCTTGAACGTGGTAAGGTTAGAGCGGTCAATACTTTAATTGCCGGTTTTTTGGTATTAGTATTTTTTATGTCGACGCTCACAGTTGTTGATTTAGGTAGACTTGCTAAGCAATGGAATCGGGAATTTATCGTGATGAAATTTGGTATTTATACTTATCAAATTAATGATATCATTGCTAGTTTAAAGCCGCAAATTAGTCCTTTATTTGGTTATGATAAGGCGGCTAAGGAGTTTAGAAATTATTATGATAAGCGAAATTATGATGATAGTAATAATGATTATTCTAATGTTTTTGCGGGGAAGAATGTTATTACTATTCATGCGGAGAGTATTCAACAGTTTCTTTTGGATACGGAGTTTAATGGTAAACCGGTAGTACCTAATTTGAAAAAGATTGCTAGTGAGGGTTTGTATTTTTCTAATTTTCATGCTCAGGAAAGTGTTGGTACTAGTAGTGATACGGAGTTTACTTTGAATACATCATTGTTACCTGCTTCATCGGGGACGGTGTTTATTAGCTATTGGAATAGACAATATGTTACAATGCCTAAGTTGCTTGATGCTAAGGGCTATTATTCTTTTAGTATGCATGGTAATAATTGTGATTTTTGGAATCGTAAAACCGTTCATAAGCAGTTTGGTTATGATAAGTTTTACTGTTATAAGGATGATTTTAAAATTGATGAGACGATTGGGTTAGGCCTTTCGGATAAGTCGTTTTTTAAGCAGGCTGTTCCTAAAATTAAGGAGATTAGTGATAAAAACGATAATTTTTATGGTACGATGATTATGCTTACTAATCATACGCCTTTTACGGGTATTGAGGGTCGTAGTGATTATGCTGTTGACTATAAATATGAGAAGTTTAATGATGAGACTGGGGAAAGTGAAATAGTTAGTGCTCCATTTATGGAAGGAACTATTCTTGGTAGTTATTTTAAGTCGGCGCATTATGCTGATGAGGCGATTGGTCAGTTTATTGATGATTTGGATAAGCAAGGTTTGTTAGAAAATACGGTTATTGTTATTTATGGTGATCATGATGCGAAGATTAGAAAAAAAGAATATGAGCGTTATTATAATTATGTTCCAGAAACGGATACAATTAAGGATAAGGATGATGTTTCATATGTTGATGTTGATTATTATAAGTATGAGTTAAATCGAAAGGTTCCATTTATTATTTGGACAAAGGATAGTGCTTATCAAAAAGAGGTTAAAAAGGTGATGGGAATGGCTGATGTCTTGCCTACTTTGGGTAATATGATTGGTATTACTAGTCCTTATCAACTTGGTCATGATATTTTTAATGTTAAGGATAATATTGTTGTATTTCCTGATGGTAATTGGTTAACAGATACGATGTATTATAATAGTCAAAAAGAGGAAAGTTTATTACTTGATTCTTCTATTCCTATTAGTGCAGATTATGTGCAAAAAAATAATGATTATGCTTCAAATTTGATTGATATTTCTAATAATATTATTGTTTATGATTTGATTGGTAAGGCTAATGAAACGAAAGATTTAATTAATAAATATACTAAATAGAAAGAGTGATTTTAATGAAAAAGAGGAAATTGAGTTTTAAGAAGGTGATTAAGTTTGTTATTATTTTATTGTTAATTGTTATAGTTTGTTATGGGGCTTATAAGTTGTTTATAGGTAATAGTAATGATAAAAAGGTTATTTCGGTTGAGGATAAGATTAAGGGATATGGTTATAATATGGATGATAATGAAACTGCTTATTATAAGGAGTTGTTTAAGAAATTAAAGGTTACTTTAGAAGCAAAGAAAATTGATGAAAATAAGTATGCTTCGTTAGTTAGTCAATTGTTTTTAGCTGATTTCTTTAATTTAGATAATAAAATTAATAAGAATGATGTTGGTGGTGTTACTTTTATTTATAAGGATTTTAGATCTGATTTTGAAAAGCTTGCTAAAGAAGGAATTTATAATGCTGTTGTTAATAAAGAAAATGGTGCTAAGAGTATGGAGTTACCGATTGTTACTAATGTTTCTGTTGTTGATTTAGAACATATTACGTATGATTATTTGCAAACAACGGATTTAAAGGCTATTAAGATTGATTTGAATATTAGTTATAAGAAAGATTTGGATTATCAAAAAACTACTAGTTTAGTTTTAGTTCATAATGGTAAGAAGTTAGAAATCGTTTCGATGAGTGAGTAACTATTAATTTATTTAATAGTTTTTAATTTAAGTGGTTATGAAAAAAAGGTTTTGTGGAAATAAAAAAAACATTTATTGATTAATAAATGTGTTTAAAAGTAGTTAGTTTATTTAGATAGAGTGTGATATTTTTGTTTTTTTAATTTATTTATAAAAATTAGTAATAGTGATTGTTTAATTATTAAGTAACTTGTTTTACTAAAATAATAAAGGAAGTATAACATTTATCAGTTCTGATGTTGGAATCTAAACCATACGCTAAAGATTAATCATAATTTTTGTTAAATGATAAAAGGTCATTAACTAAAGTTACGCCGGTAGATAATGGTTTAGTGATTGTAATTAAATCGTCATTATTGGTACTAGTTATTAAAGCTTGTTTTTTTTTTTATATTGGGTATTTATAATGGGGAATAATTCTGTTTGTTCTAAGGTAACAGAATTAATAATATCAGTAATTGATTGATATCTTTTAATGTTGCTGGAAATAATTTTTGATATTGATATAATTTTTTCTTTCATTCTTTTTAGTATATGAATAGTAAAATGATATGTATAGTTTAAGGTGGAATTATTTATAAAATAGTTATTGATTATAATTGCAAAAATTTTAAATTTATGTTAAGGTAATTAATCGAAGGGTGATTATATTGCAAAAAGTAATTGGTTATAAAGCTTTTAATATTGATATGACGGATAATTATGGAAATAAATATGCAGAAGGTCAAGTTTATAGTACTAAAGGAGAAATAAAATTTGGAACAAATGGTTTTCATATGTGTAAAAATATTGAGGATGTTTTTAGGTATTATGATAGTTTTTTTAAAAAAATAAATATTTGTGAAGTTAGAGGTACGGGTGAGTTGTCTGAAAATTTTTCGTTTGAAGATGATTATTATGGATATTATGATATGTATGCAGTTTCTAAACTTGAAATTTTAAAAATTTTAAGTTATGATAATATAATAGAGTGTTTTAAAAAAATGCCGGAATTTAGATTGCCACGATTTATTATGGGGTTTGATTTTCAGGGGGAGGAAATGATGTATTTAATTAATAAATATGTAGTTGATAATAATTACAATGTGGAAATTATTCGTGCTATTAAAAGTAATTTATGTATAAAATATAAAACTCTTAATTGTAAATATGTTACTGATGATAATAGCTATAGTAAAAAGAAACTGATCAAGTAAGTACTGTTAAAGATAAAATGATTGACATTAAATAGTAACTATTCTATAATTGTAACAGGGTGGTAATATGAATCAAAAGGGTTTTACTTTAATTGAGTTGGTAACTATTGTCGCACTTTTAGGTGTTATTTCTTTAGTAGCTTATTCGGGAGTGAATAATTCGATAAAAAGAAGTAATGAGGAACTTTATAAGGCTCAAATGTCTAATATAAAAGCGGCGGCTAAGGATTGGACGGTTGATAATTTAGATAAATTACCGGTAGAGGATAAATCTTTTTATCAAGTTTCTTTGGGAGATTTAAAAACGGGAGGATATATTGCTGATAATTTAATTGATCCTAAAACAAAAAAAGAATTAAAAAAAACTATTTATGTTAAAATTACTAAAAATAATAATAATTATCTTTACGAGGTAATTGATCAATAAAAAAACATCTTTTGATGTTTTTATTTGAATATTTTATAAATTTTATCTATATATATGGAGGCAATAATAATCATAAAGCCATAGAATATAAGAATAATTCCCAATATGACACTAATGGCAAAGGCGGCTATTAGTGGTTTTATAAAAGTTATAATACTAAATACAATAGCGATTATTCCGATAATCATTAATATTTTCCAATAGGGAGCTTTTAATTTTTTGACATCTAGGGCTAGGCCGATTTTTTGAATACCGAATAGTAAAATAAATATTCCAAAAAAAATGGGGATTGCTGTAGTGCCAATAATTTTATCGGAAAATAAAACAATTGCTAGAATGATGCCTAAAATTCCATCAACTAAAATCCAATTGCTTACTAGTTGTTCTTTTCTTTTCTGCCAATAGTTAATGATGTTAAAAATGCCCATAATTAATAAAGCGATAGCGATATAAAAGGTAATAGATAAAATTGTCATACGAGGATGGAGAAAAGCATAACCACCAATAATAATTATTGTTGTTCCTAAAAAAATACCTAACCATTTTAAAAATTTATCCATTTTGTCCTCCAATTCTAACTAAATTATACCGTTATTGTATATGAAATGTCAATAATAAAAGTGGACATATTTCTTTTTTTCTGTTAAAATTGTAAGTGGGGTGATTGATATTGATTTATAAATCGTTAGATAATAATTATATTAAGCAATTAAAAAAATTACAACAAAAAAAATATCGTGATCAAATGCATGAATTTTTAATTGAAACACCCCATTTGGTAACAGAGGCTTATAATGCTGGTTGCTTAAAACAATTAATAGTTGAAGAGAATACTGTTTTTGATTTAAAGGTTGATAGTATAAAAGTTGCTAAAAAAGTAATTGATTATTTATCACAGTTAAAATCAAGTAATAATGTAATGGGATTGGGTTCTTATAATGAAAACAAGCAAATAGAGGGTAATAAAATTTTGATTTTAGATAATATTCAAGATCCAGGTAATTTAGGAACTATTATAAGAAGTGCTGTTGCTTTTAATATTGATACGATTATTTTAAGTAAGGATAGTGTGGATATTTATAATTCTAAAGTATTAAGAGCTAGCCAGGGTATGGTTTTTCATATTAATATTATTATTGGTGATTTATTAAAAGTTATTCCGGAATTAAAGCGACAACATTTTAAAATAGTTACAACTAAAGTAGCAACTGGGGGAAGATTAAAAGACTTTTCAAAAACTTTAAAATTTGCTATAATAATGGGTAATGAGGGAAATGGAATATCTAAGGAAATTCAAGAAATAAGTGATGAATTTTTACATATTGATATTTCAAAAAAGTGTGAAAGCTTGAATGTGGCTATTGCTACTAGTATTATATTATATGAAATAAGTAGGTGATAAAATGGAATATATATATATTGGGGATATTGTTAATACTCATGGTATTAAAGGAGAGTTACGAATTTTATCTGATTTTAAGTATAAGAAAAATATTTTTAAGAAGGAATTTAAATTATATATTGGTTTAGAAAAAGAATTGGTAATTATTACTAAATATCGTTTTCATAAAATTTTTGATATGATATGTTTAAATGGTTATAATGATATAAATGAGGTGCTAAAATTTAAAGCTTGTAAAGTTTATGTTAATAAACAGGATTTGGATGTTCCTTATTTAAATGAGGAATTAATTGGTATAAGTGTATATAATCAGGATGGATTGATGGGAAAAATAAGTGATATAAGATTAACTAAAACAAATGAAATATTTGTAATTAATAATAATATTTTTATTCCTAATATTGAGCAATTCGTAAAAAAAATAGATATAAAAAATAAAAAAGTGATTGTTGAAACAATTAATGGTATGTTAAATGAAAATTGATATTTTAACTCTTTTTCCAGAAATGTTTGTTGGTTTTTTGACTACGTCGATAATAAAAAGAGCGGTTAATGAAAAAAAAGTGGTTATTAATTTGATTGATTTTCGGTGTTATTCGCAAGATCCTCATCATAAAGTTGATGATTATGGTTTTGGTGGTGGTAAGGGAATGGTTTTGATGCCACAGCCAATTATGGATGCTATTGATGATATTAGAACTAAGGATTCATTAGTAATAATGATGACGCCACAAGGTAGGACTTATCAACAACATCAGGCTTATCAATTGGCAAAGTATAATCATATAATATTAATATGTGGACATTACGAAGGTTTTGATGAAAGAATTAGAACGATTGTTGATATGGAAATAAGTATTGGTGATTATGTTTTAACTGGTGGGGAAATTCCTAGCATGGTTATAACTGATAGTATTGTAAGGTTATTAGATGGTGTAATAGAAAAGGAATCTCATCAAAATGAATCATTTAATGATGGATTATTGGATTATCCTGTTTATACTAAACCACAAAATTTTCGTGGTTTAAAGGTACCTGATGTATTACTTTCTGGTCATCATTTAAATATTTCTAATTGGCGTATAACTAAACAAAAAGAAAATACTAAGAAGAAACGACCTGATTTACTTTAAAGGAAAGGAATCCCCTCTAAGGATTAAGGGTGATTTAAATGAATAAGTATCATATAATTAAAAATAAATATTGTGGACCTATTACTATTAATTATAAAAAAATTACAGGTTTTAAAGTGAAACCTCGTAACAAAATAAATCATAAGGGCATTAAGGTGGATAGTTTATCGGTTGTTAATATGGATTTTATTGAAATGATTTTAAAGAAAAAGAATAAGCGAAAGCTAGAAGTTTATTTGCAATATATTATTTCGGTGATTGATGATGATGGGGAGACTGATCCGGATAATATTATGTTTGTTTTAGATGATGTCGCGCGTTATAAAAGTATTATTAATAGTAAATATCGACAATATTTGGATGATTTATATATTGAATTATTGCTTAAAAAAGTAGATCTTTTAGAACAAGAATTAAAAACAAAAATGTTTAATTTAAAAGATAAAATAGTTAAGGAACATCAAAGTAGGCGAAGTCGGTAGAAATTAAAAAGTAAAAAACTGGGTAAATACTTGCATATATTTTAAATATATGCTAAAATTTTAAAGGTTGTGATCCGCTTTGGGTATGGTAAATTAATCCATAAGATCATAAAAAAACAAAGGAGTGTGACATTTATGAATTTAGTACAAAAAATTACTGCTAGTCAAATTAGAAAAGATTTACCAGAATTTCAGGTAGGTGATACTATTAAAGTAGACGTTCGTATCGTTGAGGGTAAACGTGAAAGAGTTCAAGTTTTTGAAGGTATTGTAATGGCTATTCAAGGTGGAGGCGTAAGTAGAAATTTTATTGTCAGAAAATTATCTGGTGGTATTGGGGTAGAAAGAACTTTCCCTATTAATTCGCCAAAAATTGATAATATTACAGTTATAAGAAAAGGTAAGGTTAAACAATCTAAATTAGGCTATATTAGAAAATTAGTTAGTCAACCTAGAATTAAAGAAAGAAGAAATTAAGACTAATGTCTTATTTTTTTAAAGATGAAAATATTTAAAGAGTTATTACCTTATATAATTATTCTTATAGTTGTTATTTTAATTAGAACATTTGTTATAACACCTGTTAGGGTGGATGGTTTGTCGATGTTTCCTACGCTTAATGATAAAGAAGTATTGTTATTAAAAAAATATGCTAAAAATTATGCGAGGTTTGATATTGTAGTTGTTGATTATGAAAATAATCGTTTGGTTAAAAGGGTTATTGGGTTACCAGGGGAAAGTATTTATTATAGAAATAATCACTTATTTATCAATGGTAAGAAAATAAATATTGAAGGTTATCAATTTGATACGGCTGATTTTGAATTAAGTGAATTTGGTTATGGTAAAATACCTAAGAATCATTATTTTGTTATGGGTGACAATAGAGATAGTTCTAAGGATAGTCGTATTATTGGAACTTTTGCTAAAGAGGAACTAATTGGAATATCTGATTTTCGTATTTGGCCTTTAAATGATTTTGGTAAAATAAAGTAGTCATAATTTTTCTCGTCCATAATATAATTAATTAGATAAATCAGGAGGAGATATTATGATTAATAAAAAAAGTTTGTGGTTTTTGACATTGTTTAGTCTTATTTTAGTGCTTAGTGTTTATTATATTACAATGCCATCGGAGATGTTGTTGACAACAAATGGTGATTATAATAAGGATAGTAAAGTAAAAGAGGTTGTAAAAAAAGAGGGTCCTAAGGTTTCTAAGGCTGAGGTGGTGGTTGCTTTAAGGGTTGAGGCTGATACTTTGGTACAAAAGGAAATGGAAACGTTAAAGGAAACGCTTACTAATGATAAGGCAACTGCTGATGAAAAAAATAATGCTTTTGAAAAATTGAAAGTTTTAAATAATAAAAAGGGTGAAGAGGGTAAGTTAGAAAAATTAATTTTAGAAAAGCATAAGTTTAAAAGTTTTGTTAAAATTGTTGGTGATCAGGTTACGGTTGTTATAGCAAGTGATCAACATGATGTTACTTTAGCTAATAATATTATGCGGTTAGTTCAGGAAAATTATGATACTAGGATGTATGTGACTGTTAAATTTAATACTAAAGAATAATCCGAAAAATTTTTTGGATTTTTTTTATATAAAAGTACTCTTTTGTTATTAAATAGGCGTTTTATTTCACTAAAAAAAAAATAGCGACATAAAATAATATGAGTAAATATAAACCACCAAACTTTAGGAAGTGAGGAAAAAATGACTAAGAGTATTTTAACAAAAAGAGAACGGGAAGTTTTTGAACTTCTTATATTAAATAAAACAACTGTTGAGATAGCTAAAGAACTTGGTATAAGTGAAAAAACAATTCGTAATCATATATCAAATGCTATGCAAAAACTTGGGGTAAGTGGTCGAGCTTGTGCTGTAGTTGAGCTTTTAAAACTTGGAGAACTTTCATTATAAAACTGTATTAAATTACAGTTTTTTTCATATTCTTAATTGAGGTGTTTTATGTTAAAAAAAATATCTGTTAGGAAAATAATTGTTACTACTACTTTTTTAGTAGCTCTTTTGTTAATATATTTGATTCCTAATAGTAATTATGGTTTAACTAATAAGATAAAGGAGAAGTTAGAGTATGTTAATGATAATGTTTTAACTAGTCCAATTTATTTACTAAATAGTCATAATTTATTAGCGCGTACTAATATTGCAGTATCGTCTTTGGAAAATAGTATTGAGTTAAGAGCTAGGGAATTATTGGAGGCTTTAATTACTGAAGGAAGTGGTGAGAGTAAAATACCAAGTGGTTTTAAGAGTGTTATACCTAGTTGTGCTAAAATATTAAGTATTAAATATGATCGGGAAGTTTTAAAAGTGGATTTTTCAAAGGAATTATTAGAGGTGAGTAAGGAGAAAGAGGAAAAAATTATTGAGGCTATTATATATACTTTAACTTCTATAAAGGATGTTGATAAAGTAATTGTTTATGTTGAAGGTGATATTTTAAGTAAGTTACCACAGACAAAAATAAATTTGCCGTCAACTTTAACGCGGGAGTTTGGTATTAATAAGGAATATGCTATTAATAGTACTAAAAATATAAATCAGGTAACGGTTTATTATTTGGATGAGTATAATGATCAAACATATTATGTTCCGGTTACTAAGTATTTAAATGATGATCGGGAAAAAATCAAAATAATTATTGAGCAATTAGCTAGTACATCATTATATCATACTAATTTAATGAGTTATTTAAATAATAATACGGAGTTGTTATCGGTTAATAATGAAAATGATATATTAAATTTGAAATTTAATTCTTATATTTTTGATGATATTGATGAGCAAAGTATTTTAGAGGAAGTTATATATACAATATGTTTATCAATTAATGATAATTATAATGTAAAAGAGGTAATATTTACGGTTGATGATCATGAAATTTATAAAAGTGTCTTAAAAACTATTGAATAAATTAGTAAAATAAGGTATAATTTATTTGTTCTTAAAAAAGAGCAAATGTCCTAGTAGCTCAGCTGGATAGAGCACCGCCCTTCTAAGGCGGGAGTCGGGAGTTCGAATCTCTCCTGGGACACCAGATTGATTGGAAACTCTAACTTTTAAGGTTTGAGTAGTAATGATTACTAACAGAAATGTTAGTTTTTTGTTATGAAAAACGAGAAAGAAGAGAAAAATAATGTTAGAAACGGAAACACAGGAACTTAAAATAAGCTATGGTGTTAGGATTATAAATGTTAAAATAAAATCTGATAAAAATGTCAAAGTTAAAAGTTGATAATTTTATCAGATTTTTATGTACTTTGATATACTTATATTAACTCATAATAGAAGGAGTGATGTAAGTATGAGAAAAGATATAACAATCAATAATTTAATAATATATAAAAATAAAGATGGAAATATTATAGTTGATGCAATATTCAAAGATGAAACACTATGGTTAACACAAAAAGGAATGTCAAAAGTTTTTGATGTTAATGTTCCAGTAATTAGCAAACATATTAATAATATATTTAATGACGAAGAACTTAATAAAAATTCAGTTGTTTCCAAAATGGAAATAGCTGCAAGTGATAATAAAAAATATAATACAGATATTTATAATTTAGATGCTATAATTGCAGTAGGCTATAGAGTCAATTCCAAAAAAGCTACAGAATTTAGAATATGGGCAACAAAAATATTAAAAGAATATATTATTAAAGGTTTTTCTTTGAATGATGAAAGATTTATACAAGGAAATAAATATGATGCAAAATATTTTGATGAATTACTTGAAAGAATAAAAGTAATTAGAGTAAGCGAAAGAATGGCTTATCAAAAAATTACAGATTTATTTATAGCGACGTCATCAGACTATAATCTTAAATCAGAAGAGGCATATACTTTTTTCAAAATTGTTCAAAATAAACTACATTATGCAATAACTGGGAGCACAGCTGCTGAACTTATATATAATAGAGTTAATAGTGATAAAGAACATGTAGGACTAACTAATTGGAAAAATTCTCCTGATGGTTTAATATATAAGTATGATGTAAGTATTGCAAAAACTATTTGAATGAAGAAGAACTTAATAAATTAAATGATTTAACAAATTTATTCTTGGTTTTTGCTGAAGATGATGCTAAAGAGCAGCGTGTAATGACGATGAAAGATTGGATTAAAGCAACTGATAATTTATTGAAATTTAGAAAAAGAAAAATTTTAGAAAACTTGAC
>JAVWOV010000002.1:0-28805 GCA_036636255.1 Bacilli bacterium | reverse complement strand
CCATCAATGAGTCATCCTTGGAAACTTGCTTCTTTTAAAAGATACATGGAAAAAGCACACACAAGTAATATATATGCTTAAAATTTTCTGTTAATGTTTAATATTTTTTATGACATTTTCATTTGATATTGACATAAAAATAAGACAACTTATTAAATTTAAAACTAAACTTTATATACTTTTAATTTGCTATTACCCTTAGCCATCGTATCATCATATAAAACAACCTTATCGCGGCCATCCTTTTTACCATTATACATTGCAATGTCAGCTTTACGCATCATTAAACTACGAATTTCATCAACTGCTATATTATCAACTAAATTATTCTTATCAGCATGATATAAACCAAAAGTCATGGTTATATCAATCGCTTTTTTCCCATACATAACTACCATTTTCGACACTAATTCACTTAACATTCGGCACTTCGTAACAGCATTATCACAACTAATGTTGCGCAAAAGAAACAAAAACTCATCACCACCACGACGGCCAACCACATCAAATGAACGCTTCAAATTATCATTTATATTTTTTGTCCGCGTATTATTTAAAAATAATTGTCCTACTTTTTTAAGGACTAAATCACCACATTCATGACCATATACATCATTAATTGTTTTAAACAAATCAATATCAGCAAAAACAAGGGCAAACTCTTCCCCAGCATTTAAAGAATCCTCAATACAAGTATCAATCAAACAATCAGTCGAATTAGCATTAGGCAATCCTGTCATCTTGTCAACTTGTAAATCTTGTTCCCTACTTTTATATTTAGTAATATTTTTAAAACAAATTAAGCACAAATTATCATTAAATTGTTTTTTAGAACATTCATACCAGTTATTATTAGGGAAAAAATACTCTCCCTTATAATAACAATTACCCATAAATTTAACATCATTAATAATAAAATCACGATATAGCTTTAATCCCTGAGTACTAGAATCAATAATATCTCCCTCTTTATCCATTACCACATAATCTAAATCTTCAATACTACCCAAGATTTGAGATTTTAAATTATTACTTGATAACATTATTATTACTCCCTTCTAAATAATAACCAAAAATTAATTAACATTAAACCACTAAACTTATTTTTAAATTCTTTCGCTGTTAAATAAATCATGTTCTTTTAAATCATCAACCTTAATCGGATCTAACTTAGGTAAATCAGCCATCGTTTGTAAACCAAAATAATCTAAAAATTGCTTTGTAACTCCATAAACAATTGGTTTCCCAGGCAAAGAAGACCGGCCTTTAGAAGCAATAAGACCTATAACCGATAATTTTCTTAAAACATAACTACTATTTACCCCTCTAATTTCATCGATTTGCATTCGCGTAATTGGTTCATTATAGGCAACAATAGCCAAAGTCTCCAACCCTGCCTGACTCAAGCTATTACCCTGCTCATCATCAAATAGTTTTTGATAAAATAAGTGGTGTTCCTTTTTTGTTACCAACTTAAATGAAGAACCTAAAACCTCAATTTTAATCCCACGTTGATTACTACGATAACTATCCTGCAAAGACAAAATAAGTTCCTTAACTTGTTTATCACTTATATTCATAAGCTTTTTAATTGCCTCCATTGTCAAACCATCATCACCGACAACAAACAAAAGTCCCTCCAGCACGCCTCTTAAATCCATCTAATCACTTCCTTTTAAAATCAATAAAATTTTTTCAAAATTATCATCTTGCTTAATAATAATTTCTTCCCTATTTGCTAAATCTAACATAGCTAAAAAAGTAACAATAAAATACTCCTTAGTAAATACATCAAATAAATCAATAAAATCAACTCTTTTTTTATGAAATAATTGCTTTCTTATCTCATCTACTCTTTTGCTAACAGCATAATGACTCTTTACTACCCTAGTTGATATTGGTTCAATAAACTTCTTATGCTTCATAACATTATTAAAAGCAAATAATAAATCATTAACTACTAGTTCGTCATTTAATAACGGTTTAATGTCTAACCCACAAGTTTCTAAATCACTAGGTGGTTTTGTAAAAAAGCACTTTCTTAAAGCTTCAAGTTTTTTAAAGCTGCTAACTGTTTCCTTATAATTTTTATATTCAAGTAAACGACTAATCAAATTATTTCGAAGATCTTCCTCATCATCAGCTATAATTTCTTTAATTGGAAGCAAACTATTTGATTTAATTTCTATCAACTCTGTTGCCATAATCAAATACTCACTAGCAATATTCAAATTAATTTTCTCCATTTGTTTAATATATGCCAAATATTGTTTAGTAACCTCCTCAATTTTAATATCATATATATCAATATTAGACTTTTTAATTAAATGAATCAACAAATCCAAAGGACCCTCAAACTCCGATATTTTAACCTCATAAGCCATATAATCACTCCACTATTATTTTATCACAAAAACAATAAAAGAAACAACTATTTATTAACCGATGTTAATTTCAAAAAATTATAAAGTTTTAAATAAATATTATCCCAATTAAAAACAATTTCTTGATTAATATCTGCCACAATCTTATTAATATTATCCTCCGATTTACCAAAACAATCAAAATATAAATATTTTAATTTTTCAAAATTAGTTTCCATCTTTATTTTATTTTCAATAAATGATTGCATCTTTATTTCTTTTCTCGTTTTAAATAAAGAACTATGTAAATTTAAATTGACATAACTAATATCAGTAATCTTTAATCCTTTACACGCTTTAATAACTTCATCCTCTTCTAAAAATAACAAACTACTTTTACCAATTACTTCACCGTCACAATTAAATTTAACTCCAATCACCTTTTTATAATCACTAAACAAACAAGCATAATCAATAGTTTTAACTGCATTTTTTGTAAAAATTTCTGTTTTATCAAAAAAATTATCTAATAATTTTTTGTCTATTTTAACATCATTATTAACAATATCAACTAACACTTTTGTTCGTACTTTAAAAAAAGGTATCTTTCTAATATGATATATATCATCGCCTAAATTCCATTCATAAAAATCAAAAAAATACTTATTATAATTAAGTAAAACATCATATATATAACTCATTTTTTTTTCCTCCCCATCCAAAAGATAAAGCCATTATTATTATACCAATAATTGCATAATAACATTCCAACCTTCTAAATATAAAATTAACATATTCAGAAAAATTATACCCAATAGTCATTAAATTTAAATAACAAATAATATAAACACATCCAACAACTGTTAATCCAAAGCCAACTAAGAAAAAAAACGCTCTCGTCATATTGACCACCTACTAAATACTATTTAAATTTTTCAATTATATTTAATAAATTGTAAATAAATAATAAAAATGTTTATTAAATAATTAAAATAGTATATAATTAGATTAGGTGATTTAATGTTTCTTACAAATTTAATTTTATACATAATATTAGGCCTAATCCAAGGCTTTACTGAACCGATTCCTATCTCTTCAAGCGGTCACTTAGTAATAGTTAAAACCTTGTTTAATCTTAACATTTTAAATGATTTAAATTTCGAAATTATTGTAAACTTTGGTAGTCTAATTGCTATCTGTTTGATTTTTTATCAAGATATAAAAGAAATCATAAGTCATTTTTTTAAATATTTAAGAACAAAAGAATTACAATATTATTATAATTATAAATATCTAATACTAATTATAATAGCAACCATCCCTGCCGGTATTATTGGTTTATTAACTAAAGACATTATTGAAAAATATGCCAATAATGTTAAATTAATTGCTGTAGCATTGCTGATAACTTCTTTATTTTTGTATATGATTAGAAATATTAATGGTAAAAAAAATGATCAGGAAATCACTTTTAAAAATGCTATTGTAATTGGTTTATGCCAAGCATTAGCCCTTTTTCCTGGTATCAGTCGCAGTGGTGCTACTATTGTCGGGGGAATGATTCAAAATTTAAAAAGAGATACAGCATTTAAATTTTCTTTTATGCTATATATTCCAATAAGTATAGCCACAATGATATTAGGTATTAATGACTTAATATCTAGTAATCAAACTAGTCAAATATGGTTTTACTATTTAGCAGGTATGCTATCGAGCGGAATTCTAACGTACTTTTCTGTTAAATGGTTTAGGAATATAATGAATAAAGGAAAATTAATATACTTTGTATATTATTGTATACTAGTTGGTACATTAGTACTACTATTTATGTAGGAGGAATATGAAAAGATTTAATATGAAGGATGAAAATTTCATCTGTGAAAACTGTCATACAAAAGTAAAAAAATTAAATTATACTGCTCGTGATCACTGTTTCAATTGCCTATATTCTAAACATGTTGATATCCTACCTGGCGATAGACAAAATACTTGCCAAGGTTTATTAAAGCCTTTAAAACTAGAAAAACATAAAAAAACATTTAAAATTATTTATAAATGCTTAACTTGTCATAAAGAACACAAAAATATTGTTGCCATCGACGATAATATAGAAGCTATTATTGAACTATCACAAAATATTTAAAAAACTCATTATATTAATGAGTTTTTAATTATTTAAATATCGACATTAACTTGGCAATCATACTAGCTATCTGTGGTAAAAAAATTATTACTGCAAACACAAAAACAGATATAATAATTAATAATCTTAAACTACTTTTACTATTTAATTCATCCTGTTGGGCTTTAATTTCTTCTTCTGTCCGTCCATATTTAGGCTTTTGACCTTCTGCACCCATTGTATACATATCATTTACATTATCCGAAGGTAAAACTTGTTGTTCTAAAGATAATCCTCCTGCTTGCCCAATAAACCTATTGTCACTTAAATTAGGCTCAGCAGATATAGTTTGTGAAATAGGTTTACTATTTATAAGACCACTATCTTCACTTATAGAAACATTATTTATAACACTATCTTCATATACAGGTTCAACATTAGAAAACTGTTTAAGGGTATCATCTGTATTAACCATTTTATCTGGTACAATATTTTCCTCATCATCATCAACCATAATAGGCTCTAATGCGGATCCATCATTATCATCCACCTTATAAGTCGCATTTTGATCATCCATAGGACGAAAAATTGGTTCAGTCACCTTTAAGGGTTCAAAAAATATATCCTGCGAATTATTATCATCGTTCTTATTAACCAAATGTAATCACCTACCATAAATAAATTATATCAAATTTTTTAAAAAAATACATCATAATTATCAATTTATTTGTTATTTTCACTAAAATATATTAAGCTAACTAGGAATACATAAATTTGAATCAACAATATTATATGTATTATCTTCACTTCCCACAATTACCTTAACTGATTTATTCTTAACATCCAATTCCTTACCAGTCTTAATATCAATAAAAGGTTTTCGTAAATTACCACTAACAAACAGCGTTTGAAAAGAAATGCAATAAACATCGTTAACTGCCATCTTAAAATCAACTTTATTATTATCCATATAAATATCAACACCGCTTTCTACTAGTAACATAGAAGCATCACTCAGTTTATTTTCCGTTTTTCTAACGTTTTCCACAATCGACGGAAAAGATAAAAGTGCAATTAATGATAAAATAACCACTACACCCAATATTTCAATTAAAGTAAACCCATTTTTTTTCATAAAACACCTATCCTTATAAATACATTATAACTTCTTTTAAAACACAAGTAAAGAAAAAAAGCAACTATGCTGCTTCTTCTACTTTAATAACTTCTTTACCCTTATATGTACCACACTTTGGACATACACGATGTGCTCTAATTCCACTACCACACTTTGGACAGTCAATAGTAGCTGTCGCACTTAATTTATAATGAGTACGACGCATTCTTTTCCTAGTCTTACTAACTTTTCTAGCCGGAACCGCAAATCTTTGAATATCTAACTTTAACATTATAACACCTCTTCCTATATAATCAATTATCATTTTCTTCATTAATCAATTGCCAACCATCACCCTTCAAAGTAACCTCGTGAGCATGCTCACTAACCACCTTCATAGGGATTTCCATTAATACATTTTCCCATATTATCGGTAAAATATCAATAGTATTTTGTAAATTTTCATCATTTTCATTGATTTCCTGCCAAATACGTTCTAAATCACCCTCAATATTAAAAGAAAAGGGATAATTAACTGGTTCTAAAGTAATACTACATGGTAAAACCATAACCCCACTAACTTCGACATTAATAATAATATCCCCCAAGCAATCATGAAAAATATTACCAAGCACATGACCGTCAAATAAATCAATAATATCAACTTGCTTAAGAACATCAGAAGCAAAAGAAAAAGCCTCATCAATTACAATTTCTTTATCAATATTACTCTTAAGCCTCGTTAAATTTATATTCATAAACACACCTCAATATTAATATTATACCTAAAATTCAAAGATATATCAAGCATTATTACTAAAAATATGTTATTATATACATGGTGATATTAATGAAAACAGTAGGAATAATATGTGAATACAGTCCCTTTCATAACGGACACTTGCATCACTTAAATGAAGTAAAAAAAATTTGTCCTAATCATACAATCATTTTAATCATGAGTGCTAGTTTCCTACAAAGAGGCGAACCAACCATTATAAATAAATGGGACAAAACAAAAATAGCCTTAAAAATGGGTATAGACCTAATAATCGAATTACCATTTACTTTTTCTACCCAAAGTGCCGACATATTCGCCCATGGGGCTATAACAATACTAAATCATCTAAAAGTAGATAAAATAATTTTTGGTAGTGAATTAAATAATATAACTGTCCTAACTCAATTAGCCCAAATTCAAACAACCAAAGAATATCAAGAAAAAGTAAAAATATATCTAAAACAAGGAATCAACTACCCCACCGCCTTATCAAAAGCCCTAAAACACTTTAATAATATTGAAATAAACACCCCCAACGACATCCTCGCCATAAGCTACATACGTGAAATAATAACCACCAATAGTAACATAATACCTATCTGTATAAAAAGAACTAACAACTATCATGAAACAAAATTACAAGCAAATATAACCAGTGCTACAAGCATCCGTATTGCCTTAAAAAACAAACAAAATATAACTAACTACATTCCCAAGATAACTAGTCAATATATAAAAAAAGCCCTAACAATCGAAAACTACTTTTCTTTAATAAAATATAAAATAATAAGCGATAAAGATCTAAGTAAATATCAAACAGTAGATGAAGGAATTGAAAACAGAATAAAAAAATACATTCTAAAAGTTAATAGCAGTGAAGAACTAATTCAAGCCATAAAAACAAAACGCTATACATATAATAAAATAAAAAGAATGCTAATTCACATCCTATGCAATTTCACCAAAGAAGAAGCTAAAGCAAATACCCATATAACATATATACGCGTATTAGGTTTTAATAACCTCGGACAAAAACACTTAAAAAACATAAAAAAAGATATTAAAATACCCCTTTTAACTAAGTATAAACCACAATTAGATCTAGAACTACGCATAACGGCTATTTATGCCTCAGTTTTAAACAAGAAAGATCAAAAAAATTTAATTGAAAAGGAATATAAAAACACCCCTATAATTTTTGACAATTTGGACAATAATAAGTGCCACGACCATTAACCTTAATCTTAATAATTATCCTAAAACAAATTACACACTTTTGACCAGCCCTCGTATGGACCAATAAATCTTGCTGAAAACGGCCATGAACCCCCTCACTGGAACTATAGCTTCTAATTGTTGTCCCCCCTTTTAAAATGGCTCGAGACAAAACTTTTCGGGTATTTTTTAAAATACTATCCAATAAATCATCATTTAAACAACAAGCCTTTAACAATGGATTAATTCCACTCAAAAAAAGAATCTCATCTGCATAAATATTACCAATACCGGCTATAATACTCTGATCCAAAATTACTGATTTAATCGGTAATTTTTTATTTTTATAACATTGTTTTAAATAATCAACCGTAAGTTTTTCATCAAAGGGTTCTAATCCCAATAACGATAAAGGCTTGTTCACATAAAGTTCGTCTTTTTTAATTAAATGCATGCGTCCAAACTTCCGCGTATCTTGATACCTTAACTGACCATCGGCAAAAACAAAAATTATATGTTCATGAACACTACGCTTACCTGTCTTTTTCCAATTAAACTTGCCCTCCATACGCAAATGACTTAATAAATAATAATCATCAAGTTCAAATAAAAGCCATTTCCCACGTCGTTTAATATCTTTAATGGTCTGTCCAATAAGCTTTTTAACAAATATTTCCTTACTAGGGTAAGCAACAATATTATCACAGTAAACATTAACATCAATAATTTTTTTAGAAATAATAATTCGTTTTAACGTCTCTTTAACTGTCTCAACTTCCGGTAACTCAGGCATAAATACCTCCCTATTTTGATACATATAGTATCCTTTACTAAATATTATTTTATCACCAAACTAATAATAAAACAATATGTTTTAAAATAACTAACTTTAACAATAAGTCTTTTTACTTTAATCAATATCCATAAATACTCTAATACATAAAGAAAATTATTATTAAAAAAAATAGTGATTTACCAAAACATTCGTTTGCCTATCATAATAAAATCTACTAAACTATAAAAGAAGGAGGATGTCATATGAAAAAAATTTTTATTATTTGCTGTTTACTATTTTTTATTCCCAGTATTAAAGCTATCAATGTTGAGGTACAATATATTGATAATATTTACTCAAATAGACCAATTGGTGATAAGATTTTGTCGGGTCAACTAGGATATATATATGCTGATAAAAACTTTGCATATTGTCTTGACCCAAGCTTATTAATAATCACTGGCGAAAATAACTATCACGAAGATCAAACATATTTAACTAAAACCTATACCCCGGCTGATATCGACTACATAAACCAAATAGCTTATTATGGTTATGAATATGAAAATCATCAAAATCAATTTTATTACATGGCTGCTCAAGAATTGATTTGGGAACACACAAGTACCAAAGACTTTTATTTCACTGATCAAATTTTTCCAAATGGTAATGTAATAGATACTACAAAATACAAGCAAGAAATTATTGATTTAATTAATACTAAGCCTTTTAATAATCAAACATTTAATGCTACTACCAATGAAGAATTAATCATAACCGATGAAACCAACACTTTGAAAAATTATGACATAATTAAAAATGACAACTTTGAAATCAGAAAAGAAGCAAACCAACTATTTATTAAACCATTAAAAAGTGGTGACTTTTTAATCATCTTAGAACAAAATATAAAAAACAATAAGAATCTATTAGTCTATTCTGCCCCTAACCATCAAACAATTGGGTCGATAGGAACAAACATAAAAAAACAAAGTGAATTTACCATAAATGTAAAAGATAAAATGATAGAACAAAAGCCAATTATTGAAGATATTTTACCAAAAACTAATAACCCAAACCACAGAAAAAATATCAGTAGCATGTTATTTTTATGGATAGGATTATATTGTTTAAAAAGAAAATAATTAAAATTATTGGCCTAATAATTTTAATTATCACCCTATCTTACATAACCTTTAATCAATATCAAAAATATAATAATATTAAAAAACATACAAAGATTATTGAAAAAGATTATAAAAGTGGTAAAATTTCAACCGATGATAATCTTAATTATATTATAATAGATGACTTAAAAATAAAACGTATCATTGCTCCAACTGCTGACCAAAAAACCTTAGACCAATATTATGTCGGCTTAGTAAGTGGGAATATTAACAATTTGATTGATAACATTGTTCTAGCTGGTCATAATGTTGATTATGTATTTGGAAAATTACATCATATAACATTAGGAACAACCATTATTCTTAAAAGTAAACAAAAAGAGACTTATATTGTAACTAATAAAAAAGAAGTTTTTAAAAATGATACAACAATATTAAAAACCACAAACAACCAAAAGATTTTAACCTTAATAACATGTACTAATAATGATGATAAAAGACTTATCATTACAGCTATTAAAAAGTAATGAAAAAGCAGATTAGTGTCTATGCACTAATCTGCTTTTATAAACTCTTTTCCTCCCATATATGGCACTAAAACCTTAGGTATCTTAACGTTTCCATCGCTTTGAATGTTATTTTCTAAGATAGCAATCAACATTCGTGGTGGAGCCACCACTGTATTATTTAAAGTAGCTGCATAGTAATTATCTTTCTGTCCATTAATTCTAATACCTAATCGACGTGCCTGAGCATCACCTAAATTAGAACAAGAACCTACCTCAAAATATTTTTTTTGACGAGGACTCCAAGCCTCTACATCGTAGCTTTTTACCTTTAAATCAGCCAAATCACCACTACAACATTCAATGGTTCTAACCGGTATTTCCATCGAAACAAATAACTCCACCGTAAAGCCCCATAATTTATCAAACCATGATGCAGCACATTCTGGTTCACAAACTACAATCATTTCTTGTTTTTCAAACTGATGAATACGATAAATACCTCTTTCCTCAATACCATGAGCTCCCTTTTCTTTTCGAAAGCAAGGAGAATAAGAAGTCATTTTATACGGTAATTCCTTTTTATCAAGCATTTGATCCTTAAATTTACCAATCATAGAATGTTCACTAGTACCAATCAAATACAAATCTTCTCCTTCTATTTTATACATCATCTGATCCATTTCATCAAAACTCATAACGCCTGTAACAACATCACCTCTAATCATATAAGGGGGAATACAATAAGTAAAGCCCTTGTCAATCATAAAATCCCGAGCATAAGAAATAACAGCTGAATGCAATCTAGCAATATCTCCCATTAAATAGTAAAAGCCATTGCCAGCAACCCTCCTAGCACTTTGTAAATCAATACCTTTCAAACGTTTCAAAATATCAATATGATAAGGAATGGCAAAATCAGGAACAAATGGTTCAAGATATCTTTTGATTTCAACATTACAACTATCATCTTTGCCAAGAGGAACGGAAGCATCAATTATATTAGGAATAATTAACATGTTATCTCTTAAATTCTTACTTAATTTTAACTGATCAGCTTCTAAAACCAGTAACTGACTATTAATTGCTATAACTCTTTCCTTCTTCAAATTAGCTTCTATTACCTTTTTATCTCGCATTAAACCACCAATTAAACTACTTAGCGTATTTTTCTCTTGGCGCAAAAGATCACCTTCTTGCTTAAGCAAACGAATCTGCTTATCTAAATCAAGTACCAAATCAACCAAAGGTAACTTATCCTCTTGAAATTTCTTTTTAATATTTTCACACACTATTTCTTTGTTTTCACGTATAAAATTAATACTTATCATTTTCTTTCCTCTTTTCTATATATAAAAAGACTACCCATAGGAGCAATCATGCGGTACCATCCTATTATAGTCTTAATTTAAATAACGGATTTCTCCGGGAATTATTAATTCCTCTCCAAAGCAGATTCGTAATTAATTATTATTAGTTTTCACCAACCACTAACTCTCTTTAAATAATCCAATTATTACTAAACTTCATCATCAATTTATCATATTATAACATACAATATAAAATTATACCATCAATTGATCTTGTGAACGATTTAATTGTGAAAGCAACATTAAATCATTATAATCTCTAACAATATCCAAATTTTTAATTTTTGTCTTCTCGTTATATCTAGCATCAACAAAAGAAATAATACAAGCCAACAAAATAAACTTATTTTTCTTCAAAAGATCAAATACATCATCACTCTTATTTCGCAAAATCTCCTTATAAATTAAAAATTCAATTTCTGAAACACTTAAATTATTATCCTTTAAACACTTATTAGTTTTAAGAGGGATATAATCATCATCACTGTTATAAAAAGAGTTTACCTTAATGATATTCTTCATTAACTCCATTATAATAACCATATGTCCAAGTTGTTCCATATTATTTCGTGCATTGCCATAAGACGTAATACATGCATAATTTCCCTCAATCACACTACTTAATAATTTAATATATAAATTTGTTAACTTTTTATTACTCTTAACCTTCAAATAATACTTATTAACCGTATCCTGCAAAGCATCATCAATCACCCGTGCTTTATCATTCAAATTATCACCTTATTTCTATTACCACTATTTAATAATATACCATTATAAGCAATAGTTTGCAATAAAATAATTAAAAATTAAAGATAATTTTTTATACAAATATTATTCAATCAAACAATATTCAAAAAATATTATTAAATAATATCACAAAAATAATCTATTTAATTAAAAAGGTCTTAAAAATACCTTTACTATATTGTGAAATGGTATTGACTATGTTATAAAAACATACTATAATTATATAAGCAACACATCTAGCAGCGTTATTTTGAAAATTGTAACGTGTTTATTACCTATATTGGGTTATTGTGTAACTTTAGCTGCAAGCGAAGATATTAAAATAAACACCCTATAATTTGCCAAAATAACCTTGATGTCCTGCTTACGAAAGGAGCGTTTTATGTCAAGGTATACTGGACCAATTTATCGTAAAAGTCGAAGATTAGGTTTTTCCATATTAGAAACAGGTAAAGAATTAGTAAAAAGACCATATATTCCCGGACAACATAGTAAAAAAAGAGCAAAAAAATTATCCGACTATGGAACACAATTACAAGAAAAGCAAAAAGTTAAATTCATGTACGGATTAAACGAAAAACAATTCAAAAAAACCTTTAATGATGCTGGAAAACTAAAAGGAGTTCACGGTGAAGATTTATTCAAACTACTAGAAAGTCGCTTAGACAATTTAGTATATCGTATCGGTTTTGCAACAACCAGAAAAGGTGCAAGACAACTAGTTAATCATGGACACATAACCGTTAACGGAAAAAAAGTTGATATTCCATCATATCGTGTTAAAATAAACGATGTTATTGCTTTAAAAGATAATAAACAATTGGATGTTGTTAATGCATCTTTAGAAAAAGTTATTAACCGTGTTGAATATATTGCATATGATGAAACAAAAAAAACTGGCACATATTTAAGATTACCTGAACGAAGTGAATTAAATCAAGAAATTGATGAATCATTAATTGTTGAATTTTATAACAGATAAAAAGCTATTAATTAATAGCTTTTTTTTCATATGTTTTTAGCCTCATCGCCTAAAATTTCTTTAATCAAAGGAATCTTACCAACTGGTTTACCATCATTTAATAAGTAATATTGAAATAAACCATAACTCGGATAAAAATTACCCTCAATAATAATTGGCCCATTTGGTGTAATTGCCACATCCCAACCAACATAACGAATTTCTTTAACCACCTTACCTGCTTTTTTAACCATATCAATAGCCTCATTCATAAAAGGAATTTTCATTTTCTTAAATACAAACCCAGTCAAAGGATGTTTTTCATAAGTATGACAATAATCATCAACCATATTACCCACTAAGCGACCATTTTCATCAAGAGAACCAAAAATATCTTGACAATTAATAACATTACCGTCTCCATTATTAAGTCTTAATAAACTAGCAATAATATAAACCTCATTATCTTTTAATAAAGTGACAAGCCTAACATTATTAACAACTGATGGATTTATCTCATTTAAATAATCATGTTGGATAATAGTATCTTCAATCAAAAACTGTTTATTTTTAAGTAGGCGCTCATAAACATCTTTTAAATTAACATTTTTTTTATTGTCAATTTTTTCAATACCATCACCGCCAAAAGAATTATGCTTCTTAGCAAAAAAACTATCCTTCTTACCAACAAATTTTTTAAAATTATCATAACTATTTTCCCGCAAATCAATATAATTACGACCAATAAAATCCTTAAATTTCTTATTAAAAATAATCTTATCTAAAAAAATATTTTGGAATTTATCATCATTTAAATAACTAACTATCGCTGGAAATTTTTTCTTAGCTAAAAAATTTTTTTTATCCTTAGAACTTAAATTAAAATAATCTCCTTTCATATAATCAGTATATCCAATCCCGTACCTAAAATAATTAAAAAACATATTCACCTTGACTTTAGTAACTGAAACACCATTTTTCTTAGCAATAAAACCCGCTAAAAAATTTAATCTTTTTTTATTAATATCCTTAAAATTTAACATGTAATTTCCTCCTTTTAATCATTATAACACAAAAAATAAAAATTTAGCCCCAAGGAATCTTCAAAGGATCAATTCTTGATAAATTTTTAACATCACTAATAATTTGACCACTATTCATTTTAATAATCCGGTCCCCAATCAAAGCAATATTTGGATTATGCGTCACAATAATTAACGTAGTATTATACCTTTGGTTAATAGCAACTAAAGCCTGTAAAACAAGCCGAGTCATGTTATAATCAAGTGCACCTGTTGGTTCATCACAAAAAATAACCCGCGGATTCTTCGCAAATGCCCGAGCAATAGCTACCCTTTGCAACTCACCACCCGATAATAAATCAATATTACTTTTACTAAATTTAGCTAAAGAAACAAGTTTTAAAACCTCATGAACATTAACCCGATTCTTACCAAGTCGAGCTCCCAATAAAACATTCTCATAAACATTAAGATATTTTAATAAACTATAATTTTGAAAAATAAAACCAACATTTTGTTTACGAAAACGTGCCTTACGACGCTCACTAAATTTCGAAATATCAATACCATCAAAAAAAATTTTACCAAAATCAATATCTAAAAGACCTGAAGCGCAATTTAGTAAAGTACTTTTCCCACTGCCTGAAGGACCCAAAATAACCACAATAGAACCCCTTATAACACTAAAATTAATACCCGCCAAAACATTTTCATCGGTCGAAAAATTATGATATACTTTAAAAACATTTTCAAATCTAATAAGTTCTTTCATAAAATCTATTCTCCTTTCAAAACAACTGCTAACGGTACTTTATTTAACATAATCCGCGAAATAAACAAAGATATATAATAAACAAACATCATCATAAAAAAGCCTATTAAACAAAGTAGTGGTGACAGAGAAACATCAATACTCATATTAATTGAAACAGCTAACAAATCAAAAACATATTGTAACAAAAAAAGCATACATGGAATAGCAAGTAAATAAGCAAATATCACTAAAGAACGATAAACAGTTAAAACAATTTGACTAATTTTTTTATTACTATACCCCATAACCTTCATTAATGAAATGATCTTTTTATTTTCCGAAATAACCATGTTCCCCATTACTACCATAATAATAAATGCCATAAAAGAAGCCATAATAACTATCGCATAAATAATATTACTAAATCGCTTCACCTGAAGGCACATACTATTTTTCAAATCTGTAGCACTGACAATACGCGCTACAGATAAAAGGTCAGTACTATTTAAGTTTAAAACAGAACTGTACTTATTATTTCTAGTAGCAAAGCGATTATAAGAATAAGGTAATAACCCAAGCCTTTTACTAAAGCCATTACGATTAACATAACCAACAAAATTTAAATGTTCCGCGCAAACACCTATAACCCGATATGAAATATTACCAAAATTTGTATTAAAAATTAACGTATTACCAACCTTAATCTTTAGGGCATCCTGTAAAGCTTTACTAATAACAATACCATCATTAGCAAGCATGGAGGTAATATTTTGATTATGAAAGGAAAAAAGTTTGAAATAATTAGGACTATCATCATATCCTGACAACATAACTTCATTATTCTTACTAATTAATCTAACCCGATTACCATCGTTTATTGAAACAATGTTTAAGCTCTTAGTTAAAATTAAATCATCATCTTTAACCTTAACAGCCGTTGCTACCTTATTTAACATAACAACATAATCATACCTTATCCCTGCAAACGACTTATCAATACTATTATTAAATAAATTAGGTCCTATTAAAATAAAAACAATTATTAACCCGGTTTTAAAAGATATTAAAAAAACAATAAATAACTTACCCAAAGAAGCAAAAGCCAAGGCATACTTAAAACGCCAGCTAAAGGGTAAAAAACATAGTAACCGATTTAATATACGACTAACTAAACCAATTTTTAAATTACTACCTTCTTTTAACAAAATAAGTGGTTTTTTTCTAAGCATAACTAACATAACAAGTAAACTAATAACCACTAAAATACAGCAAGGTATACAAACACTAATTAAAAAATACTCACCAGTAATTTTAAAATCATCAAAGGGTAATGCATAAAAATTTCGGTAAATAAAAGCGAGCGGATAATGTAAAATAATCCCCAAAAAATAACCTAAAATACCCCCAACAATTGAACCAACAACTGGATAAACCAAATAACTAAAAGCAATAAGTAATCGATTATAACCAAGTGACAATAAAATTCCAATCGCTAAACGATCGGAAGTAAATATCTTCCTCATGATAATTATAATAATAAAAACATTTATTCCTAACAATAAGTACAAAAAACATGAAGAAAACTTTCGATTAATAGAAAACTCTAAGGGTAAAGATATAGTTCGCATCATGTGCAAAACCGTGTTATCATTATAAATAATCGTATCTGTTGTTGATGCCAAAAATTTCATCAGAAAATCATTATGGAAAACATCTTTAGAATTCACCTGATTATCCGAATGATTAAAATGCAAAGCATACATATTATCACTAAGTCCTGCTAAAGAGTTAAAATCATCTGGCATCAACAAAACAATATTGTTTTTAGCTTTATCGAAAAGTAAATTACTAATATCCATCAATGGATAAATATAAGCTGAAGCATAGGCAAAACCAACCACCTGGTAAACATTATGACCTATCTTATAACTAGAACCAATATACAAATTATGTTCCCGTGCAAAATCTGGCAAAATAGTAACTTCGTTATCTTTAACGGGAAAACGACCTTTAATCAAAAAAAATTTATTGATTTCTTTATTACAAAAATAAGGCATAGCCTTAATAATTATATCACTAGTAAAAATTGTTTTACTTCTTTCTTGTTCATAAATAAAATCATAGTGATTTTTAATTACATCCAACTTTTTATAACTAAGTAAAATATCTACTCCATACTTCTTAAAAATAGTCATAATATCATAACTGTTTTGTAACCCAATTGGTAATTTTCTAAATAAATAATACTCATATAAACTAATAATCTTTTTTTCCTCATAGCTCATATTTTTAAGTTCTTTTTTTTTAAAGTCATTTAATTCCCTTAAAGAAACATCACGATTTAAATCGAGCAAAACGTCAACAGCAATATCTGCTACTTGTTGCTTATTAAGATAATGATCATAACTATCATCCATTTGATCAAGAGCATAATTTACTGCCACGTAACTAGCCGTCATCAATAAAACAAGTAAAATAATACATAACATTAATACTTTTTTTCTTTTCATGCCCTTCAAACAATTTAGTATTAACAATTTCAGGACCACCTCAAATCAAAAGCAGATGTAACATTATTTGTCTTTGTAACACTTCTAATCCGTCCACTGTCCATCTTTATAACCGTATTTGCCATCAAGGCTATACCAGGATTATGTGTTACCATAATGACCGTCATCCCATATTCATGATTAATAGCCTGTAATAAATTTAAAACAACCTTCCCCGTCTTCTCATCCATTGACCCAGTCGGTTCATCACAAAATAAAACGGATGGATTTTTAACAAGTGCCCGAGCAATAGCTACTCTTTGCATCTGTCCTCCGGATAACTGATAAGGATACTTCGAAAAAAAATTACCAAGTCCAACTACCTTTAAAATGTTTTTCCCATTTAAGGGGCGACGAACAATTTGCTGACTAAGTAAAATATTTCCCCAAACCGTCAAATTAGGAACTAAATTATAACTTTGAAAAACAAAACCCAAATTATCTCTTCGATAATTATTTAAGTCCTTAGAAGACAAATTATCAATTCGTAAATCACCAAAAAATACACTACCAGAAGTAATATAATCGAGTCCTGCTAAAATATGTAATAACGTACTTTTCCCACTACCCGAAGGTCCTAAAATAATCACAAATTCTCCGGCATTTATTTCTAAATCAACATGATCTAATGCATAAGTCTTAGAACTAGTACCACAATAAATTTTTGAAACATCCTCTAAACGATATAAATTTTTCATAATTTCCTCCACAATCAATAAACGGAATTCCTTTATATCATTATAAATATGCCACCAGCTATAAGTCAAACTAGACATAGTATAAAACAAACAAATAAAACAAGCTAAAAAGAATAAAATATGTAAAAAAAAAAGAATAAGGTAATAAATAAATATTACAAAATATCTTTTTTAATACTAACCAACTCCATCAAAACTAAAAATACTAAGTTGACTAGATTCATCCATCCCGGAAAACATTCCAAGCATCCTCATCTTATCAATAATGGTTGCTGAAACCTTACATCTTTTTTGAAAATCTTCAATACTTAAAAAATGATTAATATCGCGTTGCTCAACAATTTTTTTAGCAACTGTTTCGCCTAACCCTTCAAGGGCTCTAAAAGGTGGTATCAAAGTCATAGAATCATCATCAATAATAAACTTATTAGCATCACTTTTAAGCAAATCTATAGGGGCAAATTTAATTCCCCGCATACTAGCCTCCAATGCAACTTGTAAACCTTCTAAAACGGAATTATCTTTATTAGAAGCATTATATCCCATTTCATTAATCAAGGTAATTTTACTTTTCATAGCTACACTACCACTAATCATAGCCTCAATATCAAAATCCGTACACTTAATAGAAAAATGCGTAGCATAATATATAATCGGTTTATATAGTTTAAACCAAGCAATCCGCAAAGCACTCATAACATATGCTACGGCATGGGCCTTAGGAAACATATATTTAATTTTATGACACGATTCAATATACCAATCAGGAATATGAGCATCGCGCATCTTTTTTTCCCAAATAGGCCACTGTTCAGGAATTTTAGTTGCCTTACCTTTACGAACAAATTCCATAATCTTAAATGAATCAAGTGGTTCCATTCCTTTATTCATCAAATAAATCATTATCTCATCACGACAACCAATAACTTCCTTAAAAGGAATAATATTATTGCGAATTAATTCACTTGCATTTCCGGCCCAAACATCTGTGCCATGTGATAGGCCCGAAATTTTTACCAACTCGGAAAAAGTCTTCGGCTTCGTCTCTTTTAATAGAGCAATAGTAAACTTAGTTCCTAATTCTGGTAACCCTAAAGTCCCCGTCATACACATAATATCCTCTTCACTTACCCCTAATTCCTGTGGTGATGATAATAGGGAATAAAGACGTTCATCATCCATCGGTAACTTTGTAACATCAATTCCGGATAAGTCTTGTAACATTCTTAAAATAGTAGGTACATCATGCCCCAAAATATCCAATTTTAATAAATCATCCTCTAAGGAATGATAATCAAAATGAGTTGTTTTCCACAAAGAATTAACATCATCAGCTGGATATTGATAAGGTGTGAAATCAAATATTTCCATATACTCAGGAATTACCACAATTCCCCCCGGATGTTGACCTGTTGTTCTTTTAACACCTTCACAACCACTAGCTAAGCGTTCAATTTCCGCTGTACGCATCGTAAAGCCCTTATCTTCACAATAACCTTTAACATAACCAAACGCTGTCTTCTTAGCAACTGTTCCTATTGTGCCCGCACGATATACATTAGAAACGCCCAACAATTCTTTCGTATACTCATGAGCTTTCCACTGATAATCCCCCGAAAAATTTAAATCAATATCTGGTACCTTATCAGCATTAAAGCCAAGAAAAGTCGCGAAAGGCATATCTTGTCCTTCTTTATTCAGTAATGTATCACAACAAGGACAAGCTAAATTAGGTAAATCATAACCACTAGCATATTTCTTGCCAAGAATCTTACCATCAAGTTCAAATATCGTATGTTGACACTTAGGACAAACATAATGCGCCGGTAATGGATTAACCTCCGTAATTCCCATCATTGTTGCCACAAAAGATGAACCTACTGAACCTCGACTACCAACCAAATATCCATCTTCATTACTTTTTTTAACTAGACGCTGTGAAAGCAAATAAACAACATCAAAGCCACCATTAATAATACCGTTTAATTCACTAGTAACCCTTTTTTGAATCAAATCAGGTAATGGATTACCATAAATTTCATAAGCCTTCTTATAAACCATATCCGTAACAATAGCTGCGGAATTTTCGATTTTTGGTGAAAAAGGAACACCACCAGTTTCAATAATTACTTCCAAAATATCAATCATATCCGCTACTTTATTAGCATTCGAAACAACTATTTCATACGCTAAATCCTCACCTAAAAAAGCAAAATCTGTAAGCATTTCTTCCGTTGTTCTAAAATGATAGCTAGGTATTTTTTTAATATTACCCCTAGCTAAAGGATGACGGCCACCACCTGGAACTTTCTGATTAACTAAAATTTCACGATAAATTCGATCATTGGTAGTTAGATGGTGAACATCACCAGATGCTACAATAATCTTTCCAACATTAACCGTGTTGCGAATAATTTTTTTAACATGCTCAAGCAATAATGACTTATTTTCAAAATCACCACTTTGTAATAAATGGTCATAACAATCAAGTGGTTGAACTTCCACATAATCATAAAAATCAATAATGCTTGAAAGTTCAGCATCACTTTTAGATCGACACTGAATAAAAACCTCGCTTTCATAGCAACCACTGCCAAAAAGTAAACCTTCTCTTAATTTTGAAAGTTCACTTTTTAAAATGCGTGGTGTCTTGTATAAATATTTAGTATTAGCAAAACTAACAATCTTAAATAAATTTTTTAAACCTACTTTATTTTTAGCCAAAATATTTATATGAAATGTTCGACCATATTTATAAATGTCTTCCTTTGTCACCAACTTATCAATATCCCTAATAGTTGCAAAATTACGACCATCTAATTTTAACAACATTTTATGAAATACCAGTGCCGTTGTTTCAGCATCATAATCAGCACGATGATGACCAGATTCATCAAAAACTACATTATAGCGTTTAACAATAGCTGATAAACCATGACGACTATAATTATTATCCAAAGTTCTAGAAAGTTCTAAAGTATCAATAACCATATTAGAAAAAATACCTAAATCATACTTTCTATAGGCCTTTTTTAAAAAAGAAATATCAAATTTAGCATTATGAGCGACCAATGGTAAATCACCAAACCAATTAATAAAATCACCAATAACCTTTTCTTCTGATTCCTTTCCTTTTAACATCTCATCCGTTATATTAGTAATTTCAGTAATTATTGCTGGTAATTTTCGTAATGGATCTATTAATTGGGAAAAGCGATCAATAATTTCTCCATTTTTTATCTTAACCGCTCCAACTTCAATAATTGAATCTTGACCTCCGGCATTTAAACCAGTGGTTTCAAAATCAAAAACAACATATGTAGTATCTAGTAAACTACTATCATCAGGCCTAACGACAATGTCTATATCATCATCAACCATCAATAATTCCACTCCATAAATAGCCTTAAAAGGTTGCTCGTTTTCCTTTAAAGACTTATTATGACACTTAACAAAATTATAAACATCTGGAAATGATTGTAAACAATTATGATCAGTAATTGCGATTGCCTTATGACCCCATTTTAAAGCCTGCTTAAGTAAATCATGACAATCAACTACTCCATCCATTTGACTCATTTTAGTATGGGTATGTAACTCAACTCGTTTTAATGGAGCATCATCGGTAACAACTGTTTCTAAATGTTTTAAATTATTAATATCATAAACACTAATAACTAACTCATTAGAATAACTGTCATCCTTAACATTACCTCTAATTTTAAACCACTTACCGACCTTCAGACAATCATTTAAAACTTTAAACTGTTCATCATCATTAATAAATAACTTACAATAAATACTATCTGTATAATCCGTAACCTTTAGGGTCATAATTTTCAAATTGCTCTTAGTCTCTTTAATATCCATATCAAAAATACATGCTTCAATCGTTGCACTAGTAAGTGGGCCTAAAATATTTTCGATTCGCATACTATCAGTATTAATAACTCGACCTAAAATAGCATCCTTACTAGTTTGTCGCTTAAAACTCTTAGATACCTTGGGTGCCTCAACTACCGTATTACTATACAAATTCATATCCTTCTTAATCTGCTCACGAATCTTTTCACTTTCCTTATGAACAGTAATGAATGTTAAACATAAATCTCCAAAACCAAAATGCTTAAAATCTTCAAGCAAATTATTCTTAACACTACTAAGTTTACGTTCCTCAGCCTTATTATTAATACTTATTTTTATAACATTATCAGAAATCATTACCTCATTTGCAAGAAAAAGCTCTAATAATGGATTATCCACCATATATTTTTTAATGCAATAATCAAAATATTGCTTAACTAATAAACATTCAATATGACTAACTTTTAAATCAACAATAATATTTTGTGAACAAGCAAAAACACGTTTTATATTCTTTGATACCTTATCATAAACGTCAATTGGTAAAATTTTTTCCACTTGAATCTTAAAAACATATTCTGTTTTCTCCTTATTACCAACAATCTTAAGTAATTTACCATTTTCAAAAAAAGGATAAAACTCCTCCAATCCGCTTTTAATCAATAACTTTTTTAAATTAACTTCCATCTAATCTTCCCCCTAAATATCATATCTTTTTAGCGATTGCTTTTTGTTTTTTATAAATTAACACCTCATTAACATTAATGATTTCTTCGCTTTTTTTATTAAGAATACCTTTTAATTGATCAAGTTTATTGTAAATAATGTCATATTCGGGAATTAAATGCTTATACTTATAAAATTTATTATCAAAAGTATTACAAAGACTTCTAAGGTCATATAAACAATGCTTAATATTAGTTGATAAATATTTCAACTGATTAATTCCATCACCGAGCATATCAGCATAATTATCATAAGTTTTATTAATCAACCGACGACGTTTGAAAATTTCGTTTTGTAGTTCATTTTGCTTATCACCAAAAATATTTAATGTTAATAAATGAAGTAAAGCTTGAAAGTGACTTACACTAAAAAGATATTTAATATAATTATTACTTATTTGCTTTAAATCAATCAGTGACAAATTATCTTTGTGATTTTCAAAAGTATTTAACTGTTCCATAATATCAGCCATCTTTTTATTTTCTTTACTTAATATATTGATAATTTCATTATTCTTGTTACTAACTGTAGCAACTTCACCTTTATACTTTTTAAAATCATCATCGCGTGAAGTAATATCATTATCCTGTAATGCAATCAAAAAATTAATCTGAGCTGTTTTGTCAAGCGTAACTAGTAAATTATCCACATAATCAATATCGTCACGACAACTACTAGCTAAAACAGTAATTTCATCTTGAGCAACATCAGATGTAAAATGCGTAATCATTTTATCTAACTTCTCATCGTTTAAAATATCAAAATTTTTAAAATCACTATTATTATAAACTAGTAAGCATTCCAAACGTAAAACATTAGCTTTCTTCTTAATATCTTTGATTTTTTGCTTCTTTAAGTCAATTTCGTCTTTTAAAAAAATATTAGAAATACCATCATTAATATTATCAAGTTGTTCCTTAAGTAGGCTAAGTTTCTTTTTGTTTTTTAAAATGAAATTATCAATTTTATTTTTAATAGCTATTTCCATATCTAAAGTAGTTATTTTATGTTTAATATCATCATGAACCTTTGTCAAAGATGATTTCTTAACTATTTTAACTGGCTTAGCAGTTACAATATCAACGTCATTTTCTTTAACAACGACACTTTTTTTAAAAAAATTCATGTTGTCAATACCTTGATTAGTAAAATTAATTTCTTCTATTCTGGAACTAAAAATTGGAACTGCCTTGGATTTTTTTTTAACTAATACAATTCGGTCAAAATCTAAAAACCACTTAAGACGACCTTTAAAATCGGATCCTTTATTATTAATGTTAAAATTTGTTAATGTGCGCCTTTTTTTATTTTCCATATTATCACCACTTATAATAGTATAGCATAATTTAAGCAATATTTGAAATTATTAACTTGCTAACAGTTAAAAACTTTAAATATATGATTAAAAAAATAACTAAATAGTTAAATTTAGAAATTATTAAAAACAAATATAAATCGATCCCGATCCTGCATGTCCTGTTTAACTATAATATGGGAGTTAGGAAAATAGGTTTTGGCTAAATTAGCAACTTTTTTCCCTTGATCGGCGCCTATTTCTAATGCAATCATGCTTTTAGTCTTTAAATATTTATTGGCATTTTTTAAAATATTTTCATAATTTTCTAATCCCTCATTACCGGCATAAAGAGCGATTTTAGGTTCATTATTTTTAACAATATCCATTACATCATAATCATTATGATCAATATAAGGCGGATTGCTAATAATAACATCGTACTTTTTAGTTAAAGGACTCAGTAAATCACCTAAATGAAAATCAATATCGCAACTATTTAATTTAGCATTATCACAAGCAACATCAAGTGCTTTTAAAGAAATATCAACAGCACTCATATGGCAATATGGTAATAACTTTTTAAGCGTAACCGCAATACAGCCTGTTCCTGTTCCTACATCGACAATATCCAAATCTTTAGCAAAATTTTTTTCAATATAATCAAATGTTTTATTAACAAGCTCCTCTGTTTCAAAACGAGGAATCAAAACACTAGCATTAACATTAAAAATAAAACCATAAAAATTAACATTACCAACAATATACTGAACAGGTATACCGGCAATTATTTGGTCTATACCTTTAATAAATTTTTCTTTATTATCAACATATTTGTATAAATATTTAGCTAAGTTTTCATCTTTTTTATTATCAGCTAATTTTTTCATTCCATATGCTAAAAAGTCAGCCGTCAACATTTTAACTTTCTTGCTTGATCTTCTGTAATTAAAGCTTCAATAATGGGATCAAGCATTCCTTCCATAACGCGGTCTAATTGTTTTAAAGTAAAACTAATTTGATGATCAGTAACCCTGTTTTGAGGATAATTATAAGTCCTTATCTTTTCTGAGCGATCACCAGTACCAAGCTTATTTCTTCTGGCTGCTCCTAATTTTTCTTCTTGCTTTCTAAGCTTTTCTTCATATAATTTAGTTTTAAGAATTTTCATACAATGTTCCTTGTTTTGAATTTGACTACGCTCATTTTGACAAGTAACCACAATTCCTGTTTTCATATGGGTAATTCTAACGGCACTATCTGTTGTATTAACCCCTTGTCCACCTTTACCACTACTACGATAAACATCAATTCTTATATCATTTGGATTAATTTCTTCGGCCTCACTGTCTAAAACTTCTGGCATAACTAAAACTGTCGCTGTTGATGTATGAACCCGACCTTGCGTCTCCGTTGCTGGAACCCTTTGTACTCGGTGTGCTCCACTTTCATATTTTAACTTACCGTAAACATTATCACCTTTAATCATAAAACTAATCTGTGAAAATCCCCCAGCATCTGATTCTAAAGCATTTAAAACTTCAACTTGGTATCCTTCCTTTTCTGCATACTTAGCGTACATTCTAAATAAATCGCCTGCAAAAATATTAGCCTCATCACCTCCGGCTGCACCTCTAATTTCTACCAAAACGTTCTTATCATCATTAGGATCTTTAGGTAATAAAATAATAGCAATTTTAGCTTCTAAATCTTGCTTTAAAATATCAAGCTTAGCCAACTCTTCTCGTGAAAATTCTAAAAATAAAGCGTCATGGCTCATTTCTTTAGCAGCTTTTCTATCAGCAAGCATTTGTTTATACTCTTGATATATGTCATAAGCATCCTTTAATAAAGATCTTTCCTTAGACAAAATCATTGTCTGTTTTATATCATTAACTACCTCAAAAGAAGCCATTAAACTTTCAATTTCTAAATATCTTTTTTCTATATTTTTAAGTCGCTCTAACATGATTTTTTCCTCCTTTAAAAGAAAATAGGTAATCTACCTATTCATTTCCCCATCAATTTCCTCATCTTTAATAATAGCGAGTTCGGCTAAATCATCATCCTCGATGTCGTCATCGTCATCGATAATTTTATCTTCGTCGTCATCAACTTCTTCATCTGTTTCTTCTGAAACTGTTTCCTCTAATTCATCATCATCATCGTCATCAACCAATAATGAAATGGCATGATGATCACGAACATCCCAATTACCATTAGGGAGCAAAATAAAGCGCTTATCAAGGGTTAAAGAAGTATAATAATCTCCTATCTTAGTTTGATAAGCATCTTCATCATAACCGAGTAATTTACAAATTTTTTTGAAAATTTTTGCCGTATTCATAGGTTTCTTATTCTCTTTAAAAAGTTGATAAGTTATATCGGTATAAGACATCAATTCAATTTCCTCTTTCGACATTTTTTTAAGTTCCATTAAATCTCCTCCTACATTTTATTAGGTGCTTTAACACCAATTAATCTTAATGAATTTTTTATAACAATTCCTACTGCTTTAATTAAATTAATGCGTTCCTTTGTTGCTAGTAAATCATCGGTAAGAACTTTTTCCTTTGCATAGAAACTATGAAATAAAGTAGCAAGTTCATAAACATAATTAGTCACAATATGTGGGGCCATGTTATTAGCACTGAGCTTAACAACATCCTCAAACTGATATAGCTTAAACATAATATTTAAAATTTTTTCTCCTTCTAAAGTAACATAATCATCTTTTAAAACAATACTTTTATCACCTATAATCGAATTAATTCTAGCATGGGCATAACCGACATAATAGAATGGATTTTCATTAGATTTTTTTGTTGCTAATGAGAGATCAAAATCCATCTGTGAGTCCAAACTACGCATTGCAAAAAAATAACGTGTTGCATCAAGTCCTACTTCTGTAACTAAATCATTCATCGTTAAAGTCTTACCTGTTCGCTTACTAAGTTTAATTTCTTCACCATCTTGAAGCAGGCGTACCATTTGTAATATTTTAACATCCAATTTATTAGCATCAAGGTTAAGCATTGTCATCGATGCCTTTAATCTGGCAATATAGCCGTGGTGATCAGCGCCAAAAACGTCTACTAAGCGATCAAAGCCGCGATTATATTTATCTCTATGATAGGCAATATCTGGTAATAAATAGGTATTATTACCATCACTTTTAACCAAAACCCTATCCTTAGAATCACCAAAATCACTTGTTTTTAAAAATAATGCTGAATCTTTTTTATATGTATATTTATTTTCAATTAATAAATTTAGGGTTTGATCAACTAAACCATTTTGGTATAAATCCTTTTCACTTGTCCAAACATCATATGAAACGCCATAATTATTTAAATCATTTTTAATTTCATCTAGTAAATATTTTAAGCCCCATTTTTTAAAAACATCATCTGAAGCATCGTAACCATACTTAGTAAAAATATCTGAGGCAACTTTAATAATTTCTTTACCATGATAACCATCATTAGGCATTGTTAACCGATCTCCACAAATATTTAAATAACGAATTTTAATTGACTTTTCTAAATTATCAATCTGATTGCCGGAATCGTTAATATAATATTCTCTTGTTACGTCGTAGCCACAAAATTTTAAAATGTTAGCTAGAGAATCACCATAACTAGCGCCCCTAGCATGACCTATATGAAGTGTTCCTGTTGGGTTACCGCTAACATATTCTAGATTAACCTTTTGTCCTAAGCCAAGCGAATTACGTCCATAATTATCACCACTAATTAAAATGTTATGAAGATTTTTTAGTAAAAATTGTTTGTTTAAATAAAAATTTAAAAAACCGGGTCCCTTAACGCAAACTTTAGCAACGTGATCATCAGTAATAAATTCAATTAATTTATAGGCAATATCACGGGGATTCATCTTGCATTCAGCTGCTAATTGCATGCAAATATTAGAGGAATAATCACCGTTATCCCGACACTTAGGAACCTCTATTATAATATCTTCTGGCTTCTTAACAATAGTCATTGTAAGCAATGCTTTAACAATAATTTCTTTAAGTAAATCTTTCATAAAATCACCTCATTTTCTGATAATTAAAATGTTTCTTAAATTCTTTAAATAATATGTACTAAATGGCTTATTATTAACATCAAAAGCAAATTTTATTATATAATTATTATTTGGGCAAGAAATAATTCTAATATTAATTAAAATTGCTCTTTACTTGGTAATTATAACATATGTATTAGTAAAAAGCATCAAATTTATTTAAAAAAATTAATTTTTGTAAAAACAAAGTAAAATTTTTTTAAATAATTAATATAAAAATTAAATATGATGATATAAATCCATGTCACTAATCATTTTTCTTTGTAAATTATAACAATTAGCATGACTACTATGAGCTAACCAAGAATTAAAACAAATAATGGCATAATGATTATCTAATAAATTTGGTGTTAGGATAGATATATAGACACAAAAGTATTCACAAAATGATAAGTTCTTAACTCTGGTTCATTAGATATAGCAACTAAACTTACTTTATAGATGGCATGACGAAGATATGGTGAACCTCGTTTGAATGTTTTATCATTGGCAGATAACTTGTTACCAGATTGGGACTCAGTTGGATCAGTACCAGCAAAAGCAATCAGTTTACTTGGTTTATCAAAGTTATTAATATCCCAATTTCTGCTAAAATGATTGGGCAAGATTAACACCAACACCGAGAGCTGATAAAAGATGACTATCTAATTTATTATATAATTCTTTAATTTCTTTACTAACTTCATCAATTTGATTTTCTAAAAAGATAATTTGATTAATAA
>JAVWOV010000001.1:22131-35750 GCA_036636255.1 Bacilli bacterium | reverse complement strand
TTATTTGAAGAAAAGGTGAATTTATATAGTAATTAATGGGAATAAATGTTATAATAATTGTGATAGAGGTGAATGATGCATAAATTGGTTAAGATTGGTTTAATTATTTTAAGCATTATCTTGTTTTTATATTTTGTATATTTGTTGATAGCAACTTGGTTTGTTTCTGAGGAAATTAAAAAATTGTCAAGAGAAAGTGATGAAGTAGCTTTATATAGTTATATTAATACAGTAAATCTTTGTTTAGCTTTAAAGGGAAAAAATGTTAATGACCCAATTCCGGTTAAAATAGTTGATTTTTCTTATTGTTCGGCTGGAGCTAAGATTGATAGGAGTAAAGTACAAAAAGTTGAATTTTATATCAATACTAATGATTCATTTTTTATTAAAAATGGTACTATTAAGTATGATAATATGACATATATTTATGGAGATAATATTCTTAAATTGTGTAAATGAAATAAGTACGATAATTTTTGATTTGAGATATATTAGGAAGGTGAATAGAATGGTTTCAAGCGATTGGGAAGATTATGAATGTTTGGATGCTGGTAATGGTGAGAAACTAGAACGTTTTGGTAAGATTTTGTTAAGAAGACCTGATCCACAAGCTATTTGGAATATAAATTATAATAATTATTGGAATAATATTGATGGTCAGTATTATCGTAGTTCCAAGGGTGGTGGTTATTGGCAATTTAATAAACAATTACCACAGTTTTGGACGATTAAGTATAAAGAATTACTTTTTAAAGTTGCTCCAACTAATTTTAAACATATGGGTCTTTTTCCGGAGCAAGCTGTTAATTGGGATTATATGATAGCGAAAATAAAGAAAAGTGGGCGAGCTATTAAAGTTCTTAATTTATTTGCATATACAGGTGGGGCGACGGTTGCTTGTTTAAAAGCTGGTGCAACGGTTGTTCATGTGGATGCTTCTAAAGGAATGGTTAATTGGGCTAAAGAAAATGTTTCTTTATCACAGTTGGATGATTGTGATGTTAGATATATTGTTGATGATTGTATAAAATTTGTTGAACGAGAAGTTAGGCGTGGTAATGTATATGATGCTATTATTATGGATCCTCCTTCGTATGGACGTGGTCCTAATGGTGAAATATGGAAGTTTGAAAAGAATGTTTATGATTTGATTTTGAAGTGTATGCTTATTTTAAGTGATAATCCGTTATTTTTTTTGATTAATTCATATACAACGGGCATTTCTTCAACTGTTTTAGAAAATATTTTAAGGTTAACATTATTAGTTAAATTTCCTGATGGTCAAATTTCTGCAGGGGAAATTGGGTTACCGGTTACTACCAATGCTTTAATTTTACCTTGTGGTATTTATGGCCGATGGGAAGATAAATAATAATATTTTGATGTAAGGAGGTGAGTTTTGTATGGGTGAAACAGAAGCGATGGCAGCAATAATAGGGTTTGTAATGAGTGCGATAGTTGTTTTCTTTTTAGCGTTTATAATAACGTCTATTTTAATGATTGTTGGAATGTGGAAAATGTTTACAAAGGCTAATAATGCCGGTTGGAAAGCTTTAATTCCTGTTTATAATCAATATATTTTATGTAAAATTGCAAAAGTTCCATTATTATTTATTGGTATAGTAGTATGCGCAATATTAGTTAATTTTAATGATTATATTGTTATTATTGGTCTTATTGGCGCCATTGTTGTTAATGTATTTTTGTGCATTAATTTAGCTAAGGTGTTTAATAAATCTGGATTATTTGCTGTAGGATTAATATTCTTTCCATATATATTCTATTTGATTTTAGCGTTTGGATCAGCAACTTATGTTAAAGAATAGTGATTGATATAATGTTAATTGGAAATATAACATATTAATTTTAGTTATAAACATATATTTTATTAGGTGATAAAATGCTTAAATATAAAATATATGTTTTCTTTTTTTATTAATAGGACTTGTTAGTTTTAATTTTACTTTAGCGGCTGTTAATGATTGGCGATTATTGGGGAAAGTTATTTATTTAGATCCTGGTCATGGTGGTATGGATCCTGGTGCTATGTATAAAAATATTATGGAGAAGGATATTAATTTAGCTATTAGTAAAAAGTTACAGATGAAGTTAGAAAATATGGGTGCTATTGTTTATTTGACGAGATATGGAGACTATGACTTGGCTGTAAATAATACTTCTAATCGTAAGCGAAGTGATTTATCAAGACGTGGTAATGTTATTGATAGATCTAAATGTGATTTATATGTTTCTATTCATTTGAATGCTGAGTTATCAAGTACGTGGCATGGTGCTCAAGTTTTTTATGATGGTATTAATGCTAAGAATAAAAAAATTGCTGAAATAATGCAAGATGAGTTTGCTACTAGTTTGAAGTCTGCGCGGAAGTATAAAAAAATAACGGATATTTATTTAAATAAAAGAGTTAAGAGCCCGGGTGTTTTGTTGGAGGTTGGTTTTCTTAGTAATCCTAATGAACGTTATTTGCTTACTAGTGATGTGTATCAAAATAAGGTAAGTAATGCTATTGCATCGGGGATGATAAAGTATTTAATTAAGTCTAATTGATTTTAAATTATTTGTCTTTTTTTGGCTATTCTATTTTTTTTTTTAGAAAATATAATTAATAAGGGAGGACAAACTATGATAAATGATTTAAAAAAGGGCTTGACAGATAAAGAGGTTAACAAATCTAGGTTGAATAATGGTTCTAATGGTTTAAGTTCGATTGAAAAGGATAGTTTTTTAAAACTTTTAATAGAGTCACTGGGTGATCCTATTATTAAAATTTTGCTGGTTGCTTTGGCAATTAAAACAATTTTTTTGTTTAAAAATTTTGATTGGTTTGAAACTTTGGGAATAGTTATTGCTATTTTGTTGGCATCTTTTATTTCAAGTATTTCGGAGTATGGAAGTGAGAAAGCGTTTATTAAATTACAGGCGGATGCTTCTAAGGTGAAATGTCGTGTTAAGCGTAATGATAAAGTACTTTTGGTTAATATTGAGGATATTGTAGTGGGCGATGTTGTTTTGCTGGAATCGGGTGATATGATTCCAGCTGACGGAATAATTATTGAGGGTTCTATCAGTGTCGATGAGTCTTCCTTAAATGGTGAACCGAAGGAGATTTATAAGCAGTGTGTAAGGGAATTTAATAATCCTTTGCCTAATAATTTTCTTTATCGGGGAACGGTTGTTTATGCTAGTGAATGTTTGATGTTCGTAACAGAAGTTGGTGATAAAACTTTTTATGGAAAGTTGGCTTCGGAGATTCAGGAAAAACAACCAGATAGCCCGCTTAAACTTAGATTACGTCATTTAGCAGGTGTTATTAGTAAATTTGGTTATATGGGAGCGTTTTTAGTTGTTATTTCTTATTTGTTTTCGGTTATTGTTATAAATAATCATTTTGATTGGCAACAAATAGTGTTAACGATTACTAATTTTCCTCAAATGGTTACTTATTTACTTTATGCATTAACTTTAAGTGTTACTATTATTGTTGTAGCAGTGCCGGAGGGACTTCCTATGATGATTACCTTGGTATTGTCTTCTAATATGAAAAGAATGCTTAAGAATAATGTTTTAGTTCGAAAACTGGTTGGTATTGAAACGGCGGGTAATTTAAATGTTTTGTTTACAGATAAGACGGGTACTTTGACTAATGGTAAATTAGAAACAATTAGTTTTATGAGTGGCTCTTTAAAAAAATACTATCAGGAAACTGATTTGATTCGTGATAAAAAGTTACATCATATTGTTAAAATGTCAATTGTTTGTAATAATGCTTGTAATTATAGTGCGGGTACTATTACCGGTGGTAATAGTACTGATCGTGCTTTATTATCTTTTATTAAATTACCGGTTATTAATAATGTTAAAAAAATATTTTTTCAGTCTTTTGACAATCGGAAAAAGTATTCATATTGTATTGTGGATACTTTAAAAAAAGTTCAACTTATTAAAGGGGCACCGGAAGTTATTATGGCTAATTGTAATTATTATTTTAATGGTAATGGTATGAAACGGGTTTTTATTAATAAAAGAGAGGTTTATGATGAACTAGTTAAAGCAACTAAATGTGGGATTCGTGTTTTGGCCTTAGCGTCTAAGGAGACCGATGTTTTTTCTTTAAATAATCTTACTTTTATTGGCCTTGTTTTTATTAAGGATGAGGTGCGAAAAGAAGCGTTAGAAGGTATTAAATTAGTGAAATCGGCACATATTCAAACTGTTATGATAACAGGTGATAATAAAGACACAGCAATTGCTATTGGTTTAGAAACTGGTCTTTTGGAGAATGTTAATGGTCTTGTGCTTACTTCGGAGGAATTGAAGACTAAAAGTGATGCTGATGTTAAAAAATTAATGCCAGATTTAAGGATTGTTGCTAGGGCTTTACCACATGATAAGAGTCGGTTGGTTAGGTTGTGTCAGGAACTTCATTTGGTTGTTGGTATGACAGGCGATGGGGTTAATGATGCTCCAGCTTTGAAAAAAGCTGATGTTGGTTTTTCAATGGGAAGTGGAACACAGGTTGCTAAAGAGGCAAGCGATATTGTTATTCTTGATGATAATTTTAAGTCTATTGCGCAGGCTATTTTGTATGGTAGAACTATTTTTAAAAGTATTAGGAAGTTTATTATTTTTCAACTTACTATAAATTTATGTGCTGTTTCCTTATCGATTATTGGCCCTTTTATAGGTATTGATACACCAGTGACTGTTATTCAAATGTTATGGATTAATATGGTTATGGATACGCTTGCTGGTATTGCTTTTGCATTTGAGCCGGCTTTAATTGAATATATGAGGGAGTTACCAAAGAAAAAGGATGAGCCGATTATAAATAGGTATATGAGAAATGAAATTTTATTTACGGGTATTTATTCGACTATTTTGTGTATTTTGTTTTTGAAGGTACCATTTATTCATGATTTATTTAGATCATCTTTTGATGATAAGTATTTTATGACGGGCTTTTTTGGGCTATTTATTTTTATGGGTATTTTTAATTGTTTTAATGCGCGAACTCATCGTTTGAATTTGCTTGCTAATATTTGTAAGAATAAGGCTTTTATTATTGTTATTTTGTTTGTTTTAATAATACAATTATATTTAATATATTTTGGTGGTTCATTGTTTAGAACGGCTGGTTTGACTTTTTTAGAATTACAATTTATGGTTTTGTTAGCGGCTACAGTTATTCCTATTGATTGGTTAAGAAAAATGTTTTTGAAGCGATTTAATGCTAATTATGGTATTTGACTATTTTAATAATAAGTATATAATATAAGAGTGGGGTGATTTTATGATGTTAAGGGGTAAAGTAACTAAGAAATTGATTAGTATTATTTTTGCTGGGTGTGTTTTGGTTACGAGTGGTTGCTCTAATGATACTTCTAATGTTATAACTATTAATTCAGAAAATGTCGATAATGGAAATGTGGATAGACTGGACGTAGAGAATAAGATAATAATGTTTTTTAATGAAATGAATAATAAATTAAATAAATATGTTAATAGTGATAATTTTAATAATGTAAAGGATAAAGTGGACATTATTTTATCAAATATTGTGGGATTTATATTTTATGGTGAAGCAATTAATGGGGTGACTTTTGAAAGTTTAAGCCAAACTGCAAAAGAACAAATTATGGTTATTTGGGGAAAAATGATTATGACAGTTAAGGAAGTTAATGAGGAGTATGTAAAGGATTTTTTTATAAATAGATCTAATAAGGATGTTACGATTAGGAATTCGGCAATTGCTACTAAGAATTTTGTTATTAATGATGCTTTTTATGTTCATGAAAAGAGTACGGATGTTTTGACTAAGATAAAAAGACAAGTGATTACAAGGATTAGTAATTAAGATATTTAACATAAAAGCAATTTTATTGCTTTTTTTTAAAATTGTGTTAAATTAATTGATTTTATTAAAATAATATGTTAATATTATTATAGAAAATATGTTTACGTGTTGCAAACGTTTTGTCTTTTTCTATAATTTGTTATGTTTTATTGTTATTTTTTAGTGATAGTTATATGTATAGTATGAGGGAGTGTATGTATATATGGTAGATTTTATAGTGTATGATGATAATAAGTTAATACTTGATAATGTGAAAAAAGTTATTAATAATACTATGATGAAAAACAATTTTGCGTATAGTGTTCGTTTGTTTACTTGTTATAGTAATGAGTTTGTTGAAATCATTAATAATGAAGGTTCTTTTAAGATTTATATTTTAGATATTGAAACGCCTACTAAATCTGGTATTGATGTTGCGCGATTTATTCGTTCTAAGGATGTTAATAGTGTGATAATTTTTTTAACTAGTCATAATGAATTGGGTTTAACTATTTTAAAAAATGAATTGTTATTTTTATCTTTTTTGAATAAGTTTGATGATTATGAGGGACGTTTAATTTTATCTATTGAGAAAGGATTAAGAATTTTAGGTTTTAAGAATGCTATTCGTTTTGTTGAGGGTGGTATTTCTTATACTATTATTATTGATGATATTTTATATATAACTCGTGATGGTGTTGAGCGCAAATCTATTATTAAGACAAGTAGTGCGGAGTTTAAGGTTAGTAAGTCATTAACGAGTTTAAAGTTATTGGCTGGGGGAAATTTTATTCAGACACATAAATCGTGTGTTGTTAATAATAATCGGGTAACTTATATTGATAAGCTAAATAGGATTATTATGTTTGATAACGGTGTTAGTATTGATTTGTTATCGACTAAATATAAAAGGGAGTTGAAGTGTGATGTTTAATTGGATTGGTATGTTAAATACAATATTTATTGTGGTAATTAATATTTATATATGGTCGAAATTGTTGAATAAGAGATTGAATTTTAAAATTATTAATACATATCTTTTATTTATATTGTTAACGATAATTATGTTTTTGAATTATTATTATGTAAATAATTTTTTTAAGATATTTACAATTACTTTGATAATGATGGTTGTTTGTAAGTTTCTTTTTGGGGAAAGTATTAATAAAGCTATTATTACCCCTATATTTTCACAATTGATGATAATGGGTGCAGAGTTGATTTTTGTGATAGCTGTATTATTTATTACGGGAATAACTAATAATCATCAATTTGTTGATAATTATTTTGGATCAATAGCTGGAAATGTTTCGATTGCTTTAATTTCTTATATTTTAATGCGATTTAAATGTTGTTATAAATTATATGATTACTTTTTAAAAATAACTTGTAATTTTAGAAAAATTAAATTAGTTTTTTATTTAGTTATACTAGTAATAACAATTAATTTGTTACAAGCTAGTATGTATTATAAAATTGATTTTATTTGGTTTATAATAATGAATATAGTTTTAATGATGATTTATTTTGTTATAATTGTTAAAATAGCTAATGTTAAAAATAAGTATTTAATTATTTCACAACGCTATAACGATTCAAAAAATAGTTTGTTAGAATATCAGACGGTGGTTAACAGGTATCGAGTAGATAATCATGAAAATAAAAATCAGTTAAAAACCTTGAGAGGTAAGCTTGATGTAAAAAATAAAGAAGCAATTAAATATATTGATATGATATTAAATACCCGGGTGAAGGCAAATGAACAATTGTTTAACAAAGCTAATGTTATTCCTAAAGGAGATTTAAGAATTTTGATTGATGCTAAAATTATGACAATGGATGAAAAAAGTATAACTTATAGTTTGCATGTTGATAAACAAATTAAGGCAATTACGTTTATTGAATTTGATGAGGAATTAATAAATGATATTTGTAAAATAGTGGGAGTATATTTAGATAATGCGATTGATGCTGTTAGCAATATAAAAGAAAAAGAAATAGCTATTAGTATGTATGAAGAAAATAATTGGTTATATATTACAATTGCTAATACTTTTGAAGGTGTTATAGATACAACAAAAATAAGCAAAATAGGATATACAACGAAGGGTGATGAACATGGTTATGGATTGTCGTTAGTTGCTCAAATTATACAACATAATTATAAGTTAGTTAGTAATACTTGTATTGATAACAATGTATTTAAACAAGTACTTAAAATAAAAATGTAGAAATTTTTTTCTACATTTTTAATATTTATTTAATTAAACTCTTAGGCATTTCTGGTTCATCAATCATAAAACACATACATGCTTGACTCCCAAACCCAGCTGCCTTTGAACCGATTGACCCTAAAATAGCTGATAAAAATTTCATAAAACACTCCTTCCATTATATATTTTTATATTTGAAATAAATATAAACATTAAGAATTAGTCATAGGTAAATATGCTTTATAGTTGTTATATGGCATTTTGAATATTTTATATATAAGTGGTGAAATAATAAAACATTGAGTTATTAAAGCAAATATTAAGCAATTACTAATATAATTATTAGTAATAATTAAGGATAATAATGAAAAGCTTAATGCAATAATAACGGAAATTGTTTTATATATTTTTCTTCTCGTTTGATTAATTATTGGACGTTTGTGGGTATCAGCAGGGCTGTTTTTAAGAATAAACAGGCTAGCAATAATACCTAGAATCAATTTTATTTCTAGGGTTATGTGTAAAATTAAACATAAATAAGGAACACCTAGAAATATAATTGATGATGTTAATAAGCATATCCAACTTTTTGATGCATGTATGCCAAATGATGGACTGCGAATTATACTGTATAAAAAGCTAAATATTATCACTTCTTTGAATATACCGATTATGTAAGCAAGGATGAGGATTATTACTAATTTTGTAATTAATAAGTATATAGCAACAAGGCCATATTCAATTTCAGCCAATTTTGTTTCGTTTAATTCAGGGCTATTGTCTTTGATTATTTTCATACATTTATTAATAATTTTTTTTTTCATTTACTCACTACCTTACTTCACTAAATAAATTTTATCATTAATATTAGAAGAATTATTTATTTTTGCACAAAGTGAACAATATTGAGCTTTAGATGACATTTTTTATTAAAACAACAATATTTCCCCCGTCTTAGACTTAATTTTTATAATTTTGGGCCGAAATTAGTTAAGTTGTTTTAAAATATTGTATACTTTTATCGTACTTACAAAGTATGTGCCTTGTTATTTGAAAATCAAATTAATTATTATTTTTTAAGATGTGGTGTCATAAATAATATTTGAATTTGTCGAGAATTGTTAGTCATAATTATTTGGTTTTCTATATAACTAAGATATTACCGGATGTAAGGAATGAAGAAGGGAGATTTTTATTATGATGAGGGGTAAAGTGAAATGGTTTAATAATGAAAAAGGGTTCGGATTTATTGAATATAAAGATGATGAAGACATATTTGTTCATTATTCAGCTATTTTATCTGACGGTTATAAAACGTTAGTCGAAGGACAATATGTTGAGTTTGACCTGGTTCGTACTGATAAGGGATTACAAGCAAAAAATGTTGTCGAAATAAAAGCTAGTTTAGTTTAACGGCTTTTTTTCTTGGAAAATTTTGATTTTTTTAAAAGGTTTGCTTTTTGGGTCTTTTTAATATTTATCCCATAAAAAAACATATTTTTTTTATTTATTGTATGTTATAATTAAGTTAGGAGGATTGATAATATGAAGTATAATATTCATGGTAAGAAGATGGAAGTTACTGATTCTATTAAGAATTATATTGAAACTAAAATTGGGAAACTTAATAAATATTTTGATCAGCCAGATGAAATAACTGCTACAGTGGTGGTAAGAGTTAGAGGCTTTGATAAAGTAGTAGAAGTAACGATTGTTACGAAAAATGTTATTTTAAGAGGCGAAGTGTGTAATAAAGATTTATATGCAGCTATTGATTTAGTTTCTGAAAAGATTGAGGGTCAAATTAGAAAAAATAAGACAAGAATGCATAAAAGGACTGTAAAAAGTAATTTTGGTGAGTTTAATCTTGATTTTGAAATTAATAATAATGAGCGAGAAGAGAAAATAATGAGGCGTAAAAAAATAGAAATGAAACCAATGAGTGAGGAAGAGGCTATTTTACAAATGAATTTACTTGATCATAGTTTCTTTGTGTTTAAAAATTCGGTTAATAATAGTATTGATATAGTATATAAAAGAAATGATGGTAATTATGGGATTATTGAAACGGAATAAGGCTATTTAGTCTTATTTCTTTTAAAATACTATTATTTTTGCTTTTTTTTTGATAAAATATAATAAGGAGGAATGACTTATGAAAATATTAAAAAAGTTTTTAGATTATGAATATAAAGAAATGGAAAAATTTAAAAAAATTGCTGATGAAATCATTAAATTAAATGAAGAAATGACTGTTTTAACAGATGAACAATTAAAAAATAAAACAGTTGAATTTAGAAAACGTTTAGAAAATGGAGAAACACTTGAAGATATAAAAGTTGAGGCTTTTGCTGTTGCTAGAGAAAGTGCTTTTCGAGTTATAGGTGAAAAACCATATTATGTACAAATTTTGGGCGGTCTTGCTATCCATTATGGTAATATTGCGGAGATGAAAACGGGTGAAGGTAAAACGTTAACTTCGACGATGCCGGCTTATTTAAATGCTTTAACTGGTGATGGGGTTCATATTATTACGGTTAATGAATATTTAGCAGGGCGTGATGCTAATTGGATGGGTAATATTTATCGCTTTTTAGGTTTGACGGTTGGCGTTAATTGCCGGGATTTAACGCCTAAAGAAAAATTTGAGAATTATGCTTGTGATATTATGTACTCAACTAACAATGAAATCGGTTTTGATTATTTGCGAGACAATATGGTTGTTAAGGATGATGATAGGGTTCAAAGACCGCTTAATTTTGTAATTATTGATGAGGTTGATTCAGTTTTAATTGATGAGGCTAGAACGCCATTAATTATTTCTGGTGGTTTTATGCAGGCAGCTAATCTTTATTTGGATGCTGATAAGTTTGTTAAAAAATTAAAAGAAAATGATGGATATTTATATGATGAAAAGACGCGAAATGTAAGTTTAGATGCTAAGGGTATTACTTTGGGGGAAACTTATTTTAAAGTTTTAAATTTGTATGATATAAATAATACTACTTTAGTTCATTATATTAATCAGGCTTTGGCTGCTAATTATCGGATGAAGAAAGATTTTGATTATGTTGTTAATGATGGTAAAATTGTTATTGTTGATCAGTTTACAGGAAGACTTATGCCGGGTAGAGCTTATTCTGATGGATTACATCAAGCAATTGAGGCTAAGGAAGGGGTAAAGATTCAAGCGGAGACTAAGACATTAGCAACTATTACTTTTCAAAATTTGTTTAGGATGTATAAAAAGTTATCTGGTATGACTGGTACGGCTAAAACGGAAGAAGAAGAGTTTAGAGATATTTATAATATGTATGTTATTAGTATTCCTACTAATAAGCCGATTATTAGAAAAGATTATGGTGATTTAATATACGCGACACAAAAAGGTAAATATAAGGCAATTGTTAACGAAATAAAGGAGCGATATGAGGCTAAGCAACCAGTGTTGATTGGTACAGTTGCTGTTGAGACTAGTGAATTGATTAGTACAATGTTAAAAAAATTAAATATTCCTCATGAGGTTTTAAATGCTAAAAATCATGCACGAGAGACAGAAATGATTGCTAATGCTGGTGTTAAGGGAGCGGTTACGATTGCTACTAATATGGCTGGTCGGGGAGCAGATATTAAGCTTGGTGATGGAGTTCGGGAACTTGGTGGTTTATGTGTTATTGGCACGGAACGACATGAATCAAGACGTATTGATAATCAATTACGGGGAAGATCAGGAAGACAAGGGGATGCTGGTTATTCGCAATTTTGCGTATCTTTTGAAGATGATTTAATGGTTCGTTTTGGGACTGATCGTGCTAAAACTTTGTTGCAAAAGATTGGTTTTAGTGACGATGTGGCTATTAGAAATAAGATGTTATCTAATTCAATCGAATCAGCACAAAAGAGAGTTGAGGGTAACAATTTTGATGTGCGAAAGACGTTACTTGAATATGATGATGTTATTAATAAACAACGGGAAATTATTTATGATAAACGTAATGAAATTTTGGATAGTGAAACAATTCATGAAAAGGTTTTACAAACTTTTACAGATTACATTAGACAATTAATTGATAGTCAATTAATTAACGATCCATCATTAACTAGTTCAGATTTAGAGGAAATTTGTAATTATGTAAATAAGGAATTATTAATAAAGCCTTTGGAAATTAAGAATATTTTAAATAAAAATGATGAAGAGGTTGTTTTATATATAAGTAATCTTGTTATAAATGAATATAATGATAAGATAAATGATATACCAATAGAAATTATCAATGAGTTTGAAAAGGCTATTTCGTTGCGAGTTATTGATACTCATTGGATGGAACAAATTAATACAATGTCGCATTTAAGAGAGGGTATTCAATTAAGAGGTTATGGTCAAGAAAATCCTTTACGAGCATATACTAATGAAGGTTTTGAAATGTTTGATGAGTTATTAAATGTTATTGATAAGGAAATAACGATTTATTTATTAAAAGCGGAGATAAGGCAAAATGTTGAGCGTAAACAGGTAGCAAAGGGTCAAACTAATGAAGGTGATAAGGTTAGCAAGGGAAAACCAAAGCGAGTTCAAAAGATTGGACGAAACGAGCTTTGTTCTTGTGGAAGTGGTAAGAAATATAAACAATGTTGTGGAAAATAGGAGTGTGATTTAACATGGAACATGAAATTTATCAAAAAGCTAAAAGTTTTAAAAAACTGTTTCCGACAACTATTGCATGGCGTTTAAAAGCTCATTCTAAGGTTGTGGAACAATTCCTTAATGATGATGAAGTAGTTGATTATGTGTTTGTTGCGCAGAAGAATGATAAAATGTTTGATATTATGTCTACTTATATTATTGCCTTGACTAATCAAAGAATTTTGATGTGTCAAAAAAGAATGATTTTTGGTTATTTTTCTACTTCTGTTCAAAGATATATGTTTAATGATTTAAAAATTAAACGGGGTATTATTTGGGGTCGTATTTATATTGATACGATTAAGGAATTTATTGCATTGTCAAACGTTAGTGTGAATGCCTTGTTGGAAATTGAAAGGAAAATTTCTGAACATGTGGTTAAAGGACAAACAGATAATAATAAGTTGAGTAAGTAAAGAACTATTAGTTCTTTTTTTAAAATTTACATCTTAAATTATACATGATATAATGTAATTGAGGTGATTAAAATTAAAAAAATAACGATTATTTTTATTGTGATATTTATTGTTTATTGTTTCTTTCGTTTTATTATACATGATTTTGTTTTTGGACATGATATTGCTTATAAATTATCAGATGATAAGTTTAATTTTGAAATTAGAGAAATTTTGAATTTAAAAAAAGATTTAGATAAAACTAATTATTATTTTAATATTAAGGTGAAAAAACGTAATTTTACTTTTAAAATATACGCTGATTTTAATAAGGATATGAAGATTATTAAGGAAATTAAATATTATAAAGATAGTGATTTTGAATGTCTTCTGCCCATTTTTAAGGATAATAAAGATCCTATTGACATGATGTGTTATTATAAGAATGATTTATATTTTAATTATAATTTGCC
>JAVWOV010000001.1:0-22121 GCA_036636255.1 Bacilli bacterium | reverse complement strand
TGTTAGCGATTTAAAAGGTGATTATGATGATGTTAAGTGGTTTAATAATAAGCGTGATTCTTTTAAGTATAAAGGTTTAACGGTGTATTCTAAAAACATTTTAGCTAATCATTATATGGCTGTTGATAATTATAAGGGTATTACGCTTGTTAATAATCGTGATAGAGCAGTGAATGTTAAATTATTTTTTAATGATGTTTATAAAAGTAAATTAAAATATATTATTGACGATAATTATGTTATTGCTGATTATAATAAGCAGTACGATTTTAATCAATTTTATGTTGTTAATATAGTTAGTGGTAATGTTGATAAAGTTGTTTTCAATTATGACATTTCTTTTGATGCTTATGTTAATGGAACTAATAATGGTTTGTTATATTTAGTAGATAGGGAGAATAAGCTACAATATGCATTTGACGTTTTTAAAAAAGATATTAATATTGTAGGGGACGTTAAAAGGGGAACGATTATTTATGATAATGGACAAAAAAAAATTATGTCTATGAGTGAAAATAATATTCAAGAGTATAAGTTTAAATTATCTTCAAAAAACAATAAGGAATATGTTAAAATAGATTATGTGTTAGGCTATTGTTATTTTTATGAAAGAGATAATAACATATTTCGGGTTTATAAATCCCCTATTGAAAATATCAAAAAGAAAATATATTTATTTGATACTGATAATTTAGAAACAATAAATTATGTTAATGATTATATATATTTTAGAAAGGGAAATGATATTTTATATTTTCATGATAGCGTAGGTGTGAAGACTTTAGTAACTGATAGGGAATATGAGTTTAATAAGGATTTAAAATATTATGTATATAGAGGTGCTAAATGAAAAGAGCAATTGTATTGTCAGGTGGTGGATCAAAGGGAGCTTATCAAATGGGTGTTTGGCGAGCTTTAAGAAAAATGCATTTGAATTTTGATATAGTGACGGGAACTTCGGTCGGAGCCTTAAATGGTGCTTTAATGGTTCAGGGTAATTATCATAAAGGTATTAGTTTGTGGAAGCAATTAAGTTTTCAGTTATTATTTAGTGATGATGATTATAGTGATTTTGCTAAGGCTAATAGTTTGAAGGAAATATATAAAATATATGCTAAAAGTATTATTTTGTCAGGCGGTATTGCTCCAAATCGGTTAGAAAACACTTTAAGAGGTGTTCTTGATGAAACTAAGATTAGAAAGTCTAAAATTGATTTTGGTATGGTAGCAGTTAAAGTACCAAGATATGAACCTATTTGTTTAGCAAAAAAAGATCTTCCTCATGGGAAGATGATTGATTATTTGATGGCTTCGGCGACATGTTTTCCTGCTTTTCAACTAAAAAAAATTGGTAAGGAAACTTTTGTTGATGGTGGTTATTATGATAATATGCCTATTAATTTGGCTATTGCTTTAGGGGCAACGGAAATTATTGCTGTTGATTTAAATGCTATTGGTATTAAGCAATTACCTAAAAATGATATGAAGATAACTTATATTAGACCAAATAATGACTTGGGTTCATTTCTTGTTTTTGATAAGACTATGGCTAATAAGAATATTAAGTATGGGTATAATGATACTTTAAAGGTTTTTGGTTGGCTTGATGGTAAAAAATATACTTTTAAACGGAATCATTTACAAATTAATTTTAAGAAGTATAAAGAAAATTTTGTTAAACTTGGGAAATATATATATGAATTAGATGAAAAAAAACATTTTAAAGGGTTAGTTAATAGAAAATTAATGAAAGTTATTGCTGGTACTGACAAGGAAATTTTTGATTGTATTAATAAACAAATGGAATATTTAGGTGTTGTTTTTAATATTGATAATAGTAATATTTATAGTGTTAAAACATTTAATGGTTTGTTAATTAGTCATCTTGATGATATTGAAATAATTGATTTAGATTATATTGAAAAAATGATTAAAAGTAAACAGATCAAAGATTTATTAAATAAGGAAATTATTATTAAATATATATATAATAATTTGAAAGATGTTTGGTTTGATAAGAAACATGTTAAAATATTATTAATGGTTATAAATTTTTTTCCTAAGGAGTTGTTGGGAACGTTATATTTATGGACTATTAATGGGCATACTATAAAGAAGAAGTTAGGAGGTATTTAATATGAAAGAAAGAGTTTTAACGGGGTTACGACCGACGGGATGTCTTCATTTAGGTCATTATTTTGGAGCAATAGTTAATTATATTAAATTGCAAAATGATTATGAGTTTTATTTAGAAATAGCGGATGTACAGGCTCTTACGGATAATTTTGCTAATCCTGATCAGATTAGACAAAATATCCAAGAGGTTACTTGTGATTTATTAGCTTGTGGTATTAATCCGAAAAAGGCAACTATTTTTATTCAATCGATGATTCCTGAAATAGCGGAATTGACTGTTTATTATTCAAATTTAGTAACTATGGCAAGATTATATCGTAACCCAACTGTTAAGGCAGAAATAAATCAGAAAAAGGTTGTTTTTGGTAATAAGGGTGAGGGTGTTACATATGGTTTTGTTGGTTATCCTGTTAGTCAGGCAGCTGATATAACTGTTTTTAAAGGAAAATATATTCCCGTTGGTGATGACCAGTTGCCTTTAATAGAACAGTGCCGGGAGATTGTCCGAAAGTTTAACTATATTTATGGTGACGTATTAATTGAACCAGAGCCAATTTTAAGTAGTTGTCCTAGGTTAAAGGGTTTAGATGGTAACGATAAAATGGGCAAAAGTTTGGATAATGCTATTTATTTGGTTGATAATGAGGAAATAGTATCGAAAAAGATTATGATGGCTATTACTGATCATAATAAAATAAAAAAGACTGATCCGGCTGATCCGAATGTTTGTATGGTTTATTATTATCATAATTTAGTTAGTAATGATTGTTTAGAAAATATTTGTGATGAGTGTAAGAGGGGAAAAAGAGGCTGTGTTGCTTGTAAAAAGGAGCTAATTGCTAATGTTTTACATTTTATGAAACCTATTCAAGAAAGAAGAAAGTATTATGAGGAACATCCGGAAATTGTTAATGATATTTTAGTTAAGGGAACTAACAAGGCTCGTTTGGAAGCTAAAAATAGTATTAAGGAAATCAAAAATAATATGAAAATCAATTATTTTAAGGAAAATTAATTGATTTTTTTTAATATATAAGTTTATTTAGAATAGAGTAAAATAGGTGATGTTGTGAGGGAAAATATTAGTTTAATTATTAAGGGGCTAATTATTGGAGTTGGTAAAATTATTCCTGGTGTAAGTGGTGGTGTGTTGGCTATTTCTTTGGGTGTTTATAAAAAAAGTTTAGATGCTATTAATAATTATTTTAAAGATATTAAGAAGAATAGTAAGTTTTTAGGTTTGATAGTAATAGGAATGATTATTAGTATAGTTTTAATGAGTAAGGTTATAAATTTTAGTTTGAACTTTTTTTATCTTCCGACGATGTTACTTTTTGTTGGAATGATCGCCGGAGGTTTGCCTATGTTAGTTAGCAAAATCAAGGGTCAAATTAATTTCTTACGTATTTTTTTATTAATAGTAAGTTTTACTTTACTTTGTTTGTTATTTAATTATGATGGTAATGATTTAGGTTTTGATAAAAACAATTTTATTGTTTTGTTTATTTTTGGTTTTATTGATGCTTTTACGATGGTTGTTCCAGGTATAAGTGGTACGGCGGTATTGATGATATTTGATGTTTATGATTTGATTATTGGTACTTTAAGTAAATTGACTGATTTTTCTATTATTTTGACTAATATAAAAATTATTGGGCCATTTTTTTTAGGTGTAAGTGGAGGCGTGATTGTTTTTGTAAGATTAATTTCTTTTTGTTTTTATAGATTTAATAGTACTATGTATTTTATTATTATTGGTTTAGCGATTGCTTCGACTTTGGCTTTAGTTTTTAAATCTTTTGAACAACCGTATACATTATTTAGTATGTTGATAGGTTTGTTTTTGTTTACAATAGGTTATTTGGTTACTAGTAAGTTAGAAAAATTGTAATTCATAATAAGGAGATATGATGCATAATTTATTAGGAGGGGTGATTATATTGAAAAAAGATATTCCAAAGGTATATGCTAATATGATTGATAAGGATTTAAAAAATAATGAACGTGTTGTTTATAGTAAAAATGATTTTATGAAGGAAACTGTTTCTAGTAGTAAGGTTGATCTTTTAAAGCAGGAGCTAAAAGGAAACATTAATCAAAAGATTCAAAATATTTTTAGTTCTAAAAACTATATATATAAGGCTGATGTTATTATTACGTTACGAAACGAAAAGATTACGAAAAGAATTATTGGAAGAAATAGTAATCATATTATTACTTATGATAATGAGTTGATTCCTATTGTTGATATTATAGATATAGAGTATAAATAAGGCTTATGTTAATTGACAATAAAAAAAGATACATTGTATCTTTTTTTAGTTTAAATACATTCGACAAATGTATCTTGTAAGCATCTAAGTGAGCAAACGCAATTTAGGTTCATTGTAAAGAAAGAATTAGTTGCTACGTAGGGAATTGTTGCTTTTTCTGTTGTGTCGGGGTTATTTGCTAAGACTCTAAAAGTAGCACAGCACCCGTCTAATTTTTCTATTCTAAATACGTTTGAACATGTTACATTACTTTCATTGCTAGTATTTTCTTTGGTTGTTGGCATACTCCAAGGAATTCCATTGCCGCAACAAGTATATAATACTACTGGTCTAGTATTGCAATTTAATGATGTTGTACCACAGCCTAGAAAACCACGATCGCAAGTGTCTAAGCAACTATCTGCACAATTGGCATTTTGTTGTAAGACGCATATAACTGTTAGTATTTCTGTCATGCATGCACAGTCTTTATTGTCGTTATTGTTATTACACATATAAAATCCACCTCTCCATATTGTTTTCATTAATAGCATATTCCACCTATATAAAAGCGTGTGAACGGTTTACCTATAAACTTTAGTAATTACTTTAAAGTTTAAATTAACTATTATTTATATATAATCATATGTGATTATTTTAAATAGATGTCAGATATTATATAGAAATATATGTGTTATATGTAAAATTGTTATGATTGAGTAATTAGTTGTAGTTTAGGTGTAAATTTTATTAAAGGAAAAATAAAAAAATCTTTATAATAAAGATTTTTAAATTAATTAGTAATAGTTTTAATTTTTTTAGCATTTTTAAAAGTAAATAGTTCAATTGCCGCTAATATAGCACCCATGGCAATTTTAACAAAAGTTGAAATAAAGAATATCATTAATAAGTCATCTGTTTTGGGGAAATCATTTAAGAAAAGTAAAAAACAAAAATTATCTATTAATAAAACAATAATGTACAATAATAACCAATAAGTATAACTATTTATTTTTTTACTTAGCAGTTCCGTATATACTAATACATTAATACCCATAGCTACAGCAAATGATATTAAGCTAGCAATAGCTAAAGAATAATTCATACCATTAGGATTAATCCAGAATAGGAACAATTGAATTCCAATAGTAATAATAATTGCTTTAATACTCTCTTTAGAGCCAAATAATTTGGTAATAAAATTACTAATTAAGAATAAAAAAGGAAAAACTAATACACTAGCAAAAATGCCATAACCAAGGACGTTAAGTGTAACACTATTGTTAACTAATTCGTTAGAATAAAGCAGAACAACTATCATTAAAATATTTAATAAGAATAACTTAGCTAAATTTTTATCCTTCATAAAACACCTCCTAGTATTATAATAGCATAAAGTAACAGTAAAAAATAGGAGAAAGAATAATAAAAAAGTAAAACTTGTCAATTGGATGTAAAAAACAGATTCTTTTTAAAACCGCATTTATAAATAATAGCCATAGATATAAATAAAAAGATTAATAAAAAGGCAGATCTAATATATAAAATATATTTATATATATAACTATTGAATATTGTATTATTAGCAAATAATAAAAAGCAAGTAATTAAAATTGCAAAAGTTATAATAACATAAATTATGCTGTGTTTATTATTTACTTTTAAATAGTTAGATAAAAAGTAAACAATAATACTCAAAAAAATAAAAAGACCAAAGATCCATTGAATAGTAATAACGTTTTCAATACGATCTATAAATTGTAATAAATTAATATTTTTAAGAACAATATATTCTGGATATTGATAGATGCTGGCTAAATCAATGCCTAGGACTCCTAAAGATAAAAACATTGTAAAAAACATTAATAACGCTCCAAATAAATAGAATGTCAATAAATATTTACTAGTTTTAGCTTTATCAACAATACTGTTTTTAGAAATCATTAATAATAAAAATATAGGTAAAATATTGATTTCCAAAATAAAAATTGATCCATATAATGGCCTATAAACCCCATCTTCTAAAAATGGTTGTAAATTTGATAATTTAAATGATGGTATTAAACCTAAAGTAGCTAAAAAATATAAAAGTAAATTAATACCAATTAAAATAATACAAACACGGGAAATAACCTCAATACCTTTATAGTTAATTATGATAATCAAAAGGGAAAAAATAAAACCTATTAAAAAAAGTGGCGTTTCTGGTAAAAATTGTGAACCAATAAAATTTGTTAAATTAAACATTGCTGAAAGGCCCATAAAAAATGTCAAAATAAAGATAATTATATTTATAATTAAGCCAATTTTTAAGCCAAACAAATTTATGATTTTTTTAGGAAGGGATAAATTAGGTTTATAATTAAAAATTATTAAAAACATTCCTAGAATAAATAGTCCTAAAATGGTTCCCAAAATAACGCTAAGATAGGCATTAATGCCGGCTGCTTTAATACTTGCAAAAAAACCAATGCCTAGAAATGATGATAACATAATCATTAATAATAATGCCGCTAATTGTAAACTGTTTATTTTGTTTTCTATCATTTTCTTATCACCTTCAAAATATTACCCTTTTCTATTAAATTGATATCAGCTTTAACAATAACTTTTATATTTTTAAATGTATCATTATACCAATTGGCTTTTATTTTTTTATAATATTTATAATCAGTCTTATAAAAAAGATCTTCAAAGCCAAAAATATCGCTGTTATATTTTAGTTTAATATTTTCAACTGAATTTTCAACTATTTTTTCAACTTTGTTATCAAGCATTTTTTCGGCTTTTTTAATTATTTTATCATCTTCTAAATTCCAATCACAATTAATTTCATTAATATTGGCTTTTCCTTTTATTTTAATAGTTACTATTGCTTTTTGGGGATCTGCTTTTAAGCTAGTTTTAACGTCAATTATTTCCGAGGAAATATATTTTTCGGGATTACATTTATAATTAATAATGGTTTTTTTAATTTCATTATTAATAAAACTAATACCAATTGATTCTTCTTTAGTTAAATAACCGATCATTTTATCGCCTTTAAATATAGCCATGGGCATTAGTATGGTTTTAGCATCTGGTACGGAATCTTTAATATTATCACTTGTTTCGCCTTTAGCAATGTTACCGACGCTTTTAATGGTTGATAAACTAAGTTCTTTTTTATTTCCCAAATAAGTGGCTAATAAATTTTCGAAAGTAGTTTGTTCGGAAACGCCTAGAAATTCACTATCTGTTTCAATGTTGTCATAAATTTTTTTGGAATTTAATGTTTCTAATGAAGTTAAAATATTTAAAATATCTGCTGTATTATTATTTCGACTAACAATAACATAAAATTGTTTGCGTGATTCTGAATCTCGGGCAAACCAGTCTAATATATCGTGAATACCATCTTTAGCTAATTGTTCGCTAATGACTAATAATTGCATATGATTTACATATAAACGACGTGGTGATTTTAATACCGTATCGCGAAGTATTGATTGAATAGTTTTGCCTTCTAATGTGTATGTAACAAATTTAGGTTGTTCTCCGGCTGCGTTAGTATCCGAACCGTTTTTTTTCGTGTTCATAACTTGGATAGTCATTTTATAGCCTGCTTTATTTTTATCAATTCCAATGGCGCTAACTATAGCAAGTTCATTTAATTCTTGATAATTATAGCAACCACTAAAAAAAATAATTAGTAAAAAAATTATTATAATTTTAAATATTTTCATTTTGTTCACCTCTTTGTTTAATGTTATTATTTGATAAATATGGTAAACGATTGGTTTGTTTTTTTACAGGAAATTTAATGAAACTATTTTTAAGTCCTATTATTGATGTTGGGACATAAGGCATGAGATAGGGTTTACCAAAAGTTTCTAAACTACTAAGTTTAATTAGAAAGTAGATAAAAGCTGCAACCACACCAACAATACCTAAAAAGGATGCGCCTATCATAAAAAATAGACGATACCATCTTAAACTATTTATAAGATCTGGTTCGGTAAAGGGGAGGGAACTAATAGCTGTAATAGCAATAATAATTATCATGATAGGTGAAACAATACCAGCGTTAACGGCTGCTTCTCCTAGGATTAATGCTCCTACAATAGATAATGCACTACCTGAAAAACTGGGAACTCTTAAATCACTTTCTCGTAATATTTCGAAGGAAATAATCATAATAGTAGCTTCAAAAAAAGCGGGAAAGGGAACTCCATCTCTTTGTGTTGCAAAGTTAACTAATAGCTCGGTAGGGATCATTTCCTGATTATAAGTGATTAACGATATGTATATAGCGGGGCATAGAAGGGCGATAATAAAAGCTAGACATTTTAAAATTCTGGTAAAAGATACATTAATACTTTTACCATAAATGTCTTCCGTTGTTTTAAAAAAATCATTTAAAAAACCGGGAATTATTAGAGCGTAGGGGCTGTTATCAACAATAATAACTACTTTGCCATTTAATAAAGCTTGACAAACAATATCTGGTCGTTCTGTTGTAATAACGGTTGGGAAAGGACTCTTATTTTCTTGTTCAATTAAATTTTTGATAATATCGCTGTTAATAACACCATCAATATTGATTTTTTTTAAGCGTTTGCATACTTTTTTGAATAAATCATTTTTAACGACGCCATTGATAGCTAAAATTCCAATTTGGGTTTTTGTATATTTACCTAAAGAGGCGTTATTCATCCATAAATTATTAGATTTGATTCTTTTTTTTATTAAACCAATATTAGTTTGATAATCTTCAACAAAGGCATCTCTTGCTCCACGTAAAGTGTTTTCTGCAATTGGAGTAGCAATTGAACGTTTAATATTACCTTTTGTTTCTAAAATAAGACCTTGTTCTTCTCCGTCAATTAAAATCACTGTAAAGCCGCGATGTATATAAAGGCATAAATCATCATAATTATCAATAAGTGTTACCTTAAAATTACTGATATCATTTTCAATGACTTTTAAAATATTTTTAGGGTTGATTTTTTTTTTATCAAGATTAGTTAAACTTCTTATAATAAAATCACTTATTCGGTCACTAGAAACTAGTGGTTCGTTATAAATTATATATATTTTTTTCTTTTTAATTATTTTTAAGCGATAGATAATATCGGTAATATAATTTGTTTCTTGTTTTAGACGATTAATAATTTCTTCAATGTTTGAAAGCATAACATCACCTGTTTTCTAATTATATTATGGTTATTTATAGAAAAAATATAATAAAAATAAAAATATAGTTAAAAGATTGAATTGTGTTATTATTTTTAAAATTGTTATATATTTTAAATTGTATAATTTTATTATAAAAAGGTAATTATTTGGTAAAGTAAGATTCTGAATGTAAAGTTAATGTATGATAGGATAATTTGTTAGTAATATGTCAAGGTGGACTAGTTTAGTCCTCTTTGACATATTATTTTTTAGGTGAAAAAATTATGAAAAAAATTATATTTATATTTATATTGCTAATTCCATCAACAATTTTAGGTTTAGAAACTAATGCGGAAAGTGCTATTTTAATGGATACTGATAATAAGCGTATCATATATGCTAAAAATATTAATAATGTTCAAAGTGTTGCCTCAATTTCTAAAATAATGACAGCTATTGTTGCAATTGAAAATGGTCAGTTAAATAAAAAAGTTAAAATTGGTAAAGAAATAGAGGGGTCATATGGCTCGGGAATTTATATTAAAAAAGGTGAAATATTAACCAAAAAGGATTTATTATATGGTTTAATGTTAAGAAGTGGTAATGACGCTGCTTTAGCTATTGCTTATCATACTTATCGAAATGTGCCTAAATTTATTAATGAAATGAATGAAAAAGCTAAGGAAATAGGTATGAAAAATAGTGTTTTTAATAATCCTTCGGGTTTAGATCAAGTGAATGGTAATTTTTCTACTGCTTATGATATGGCTATTTTAACTAGTTATGCTATGCAAAATGATATATATAAAGAAATTGTTAAAACTAAAAAATATGTTCTTAAGACTAATAAAAATACGTATGTTTGGCATAATAAACATCGTTTATTAAAACAATATATGTATACAACTGGGGGAAAAACGGGTTTCACGCAAATTGCACGACGTACGTTAGTAACTACTGCTACTAAAAATAATTTGAATTTGGTTGTAGTTACACTAAAGGATAGTACTGATTTTAGTGATCATATTAAGTTGTTTGAGTATGGTTTTAATAATTATAACAATAAGTTAATTTTAAAAAAAGGCTATATTAAAATAGATCAGGAAAATTATTATAAGGATAATAAATTATATATTAAAGAAAATTTTTATTATTCTATTACTAAGATGGAAGAAAAAACAATTAATATTGAGTATAAATTAATCAAAAAACGATTATACAAAAACCATGAAAAGGTTGGTAAATTAATTATAAAACAGGGTGATAAAAAGATTAAGGATATAAATGTTTATGTTGAAAAGACTAAAAAAGCAAAAAAGTTATTTGAACGTTTGGTAAATAATGATTAATAAAATATGGGCATTTTTTATAATTGTGGGTATTTTATTTTGTTTATTAAACAATAAAATTAATATTGTCAATGAACAGGTGTTAAAAAGTACAGTTACATCATTAGAAATGATTATTAAAATACTACCTGTAATGGCGTTATGGTTGGGTATTATGAATATTGCTAAAAAGTCAGGATTGCTCATTAAATTTTCAAATTTATTATCACCTTTATTAACTAGAATTTTTCCAGAAATTCCTAAAAATCATGAATCGTTTAGTTTTATGGCGTCTAATATCATTGCTAATATATTTGGTTTAGGTAATGCTGCTACTCCTTTTGGACTTAAATCAATGCAATCATTACAAACTTTAAATAAACAAAAAGATACGGCAACACGTAGTATGATTACTTTTTTAGTTATTAATACTAGTGGTCTTACTATTATACCGACTACTATTATTTCTTTAAGAATGATGTATGATAGTAAGAATCCCACGGAAATTATTTTAGCTTGCATTGTAGCAACGTTAATTGCTACTGTTAGTGGTTTAATAATAGATTATTTATTAGCAAGAAGGTGTTTTAAGTGATAAATTATTTATCAACTTTAATTATGCCTTTGTTGATTTTTTTGGTTATTTTATATGGAATTTATAAAAAAACTAATGTATATGATGATTTTATTGATGGTGTTAAGGAAAGTTTTTCATTAACTAAATCAATGTTTCCTTGTTTGTTATCAATGATTTTAGGTATTAATATTTTTGTTAATAGTGGTTTTTTATCGGCTTTTTTAAGTATGTTTACTGAAATATTTCAGTTTCTTAAAATACCTTTGGATATAGTTCCTTTAGCGTTAATGCGACCTATTTCTGGTTCTTCTTCTTTAGCACTTTTAAATGATTTATTTATTAATCATGGACCAGATAGTTATATTGGTCGTCTTGGATCAGTTATTCAGGGATCAACGGAAACGACTTTTTATGTTTTAACTTTATATTTTGGTAGCATAGGGATAAAAAAAATAAAATATGCATTATGGGCGGGTTTGTTTGCTGACTTAATTGGTATTATTGTGGCTATTATTGTGGTTAAAATGATATTTTGATTGCAATTAAGCTGTTTTTCTTGTATAATTTTAATGGGTGATTTGATGGAAAGATTACAAAAGGTAATTGCAAATAGTGGTTATTGTTCGCGACGTAAAGCTGAAGAATTAATTATTAACAAGCAGGTTTCTGTGAATAATGTGATTGTGACAAGATTGGGTACTAAAGTTAATAGTAGTGATATTATTTTAATAGATGGTCAAATATTAAGTGAAGAAGTAAAGGAATATTATTTGTTATATAAGCCTCGGGGTTATATTACTTCGACTGCTGATGATAAACATCGTGATATAGTTACTGATTTAATTGAAACAGATAAAAGAATTTATCCAGTTGGACGATTAGATTATGATACTACGGGTATTTTACTTTTGACTAATGATGGTGAATTTGCTAATATGTTGATGCATCCTAAAAATCAGGTAGATAAGGTTTATCTTGCTAAAATAAAAGGTATTTTAAGTGGTGAGGAAATTAGAAAGTTAGTAAATGGTGTTATGATTGAAGGGGTAAAAACAGCTAAGTCTAAGGTTAAAGTCAAAAAAATTGATAAAAAAAATCAAACAAGTTTAGTTGAATTGACTATTCATGAGGGTAAAAATCATCAAATTAAAAGAATGTTTGAGAGTGTTAACCATGAGATTATTAAATTAAAAAGGGAAAAAATTGCCTTTTTAGATTTAAGTGGTTTAAAAGCTTCGGAGTATCGTAAGTTAAAGATTAAAGAGGTTAAGCAATTATATAATTATTTAAATAATAATTAAAAAAAACACCGATGGAGTTTTTTTTTTAGAAAGTATTTTTATAGTAATAATTTAATATGCGTTTTATATGGTTCTAAAAAAACAATTAAAAATTTTAATTGTCTAGTAAAATTGCCCCTGTTGGACAGCTATCAATAGCATCATTAACTTCATCGTCTAATTTACTATTTATATTATCTACTATTACTTCGGCAATGCCTTCATCATTTAATGAAAAAACATTAGGAACTAATGCCTGACAAGCGCCACAGCCAATACATGAATCGGATATAATTTTTACTTTCATCTATTATCACCTCTAATATTATTATAAATAATTTTATTTAAAAAAGCAAGTAAAATAGTTTTAAAAATTCAAAAAATATGATATTATTAATATAGCGAGGTGATAGACTATGCCAAGTAGAATGGAAAAATATTACAAAACGGATTTACCAAAACAACGTAGTAATATTAATAAAAATTTATATGAGTCTATCTATGAAAAAGGCATTTATACTAATATTGAAGGAATTGCTACTATTGATAAGCCAAATGAAATTGATTTAAATAAAATTAGAGAATTAATTACTTCTAAGGATGATAATCATCCTAAAAGAAGTATAGAACCATCCAAAAAAATGGAACATAAGATATCGGTTGATAAGGTTTATGATAGTAGTGCTTACGATATTAGGGATATTTTAGATAAGGCTAAAAGTGAAAGAACGTTACCAGAGAGTAATCATCATAATTTAAAAAATACCCAATATGATATATTAAAGGATTTAAAAGTCGATTCTCATGATGAAAAGGAAGAATTAAAGGAATTATTTAATACTATTGCTAATAATCGAGCTTTAAATAAATTGGATACTAAGGAGTTAAGTTTAGATATGCTTGATAATTTAAAGTCAAATGGCACTAATGTTAATGATTCTCTTTCGATTAAAAAGGTAATTGAGTCAAAAAAAGATTATGTAAATAGTAATGATGAGAATGAATTGGATAAATCTTTTTTTACTTCTAGTTTAGGATTTAAAAAAGATGATTTTGAAGAAATGAAAGATATTAATGTTAATTTAAAAAGAAGTAATATTTTAATGAAAATAGTATTGTTTATTTTGTTAGTGGGTGTTGTGACGGGTATTATTTTTGGAATTTATGAGTTTATTATTAAATAAAAAATTGTTTGTTAAACAATTTTTTTAAATAAACAAATTTTCATCAATGGTTTTTGGTAATAACATAGTAAAATTACTAACAATTTTTATTTCAAATTCTTTTTTGAGTGATTCTAACTCTTCACCGTCAATACACCAATTAGCGCGTTCGTAACTCTTAAATTTAAATTTAATTGTATCGGTTTTATAAAAATAAAAGCCGGGTATTTTAGTGATATCATGAGTTTTTAAATAGTAGATGCTTTTAATGATATCTGATTTTTTAGTAATATTACATAATAATACTTCGAATTTATGGTCGTCTAGTTTGACGTCTTTATAAAAATTATTTATTCCAGCTATTCTGTTTGCACTGGAAATAATAATGAATGAATAAAAACCTTTGTATTCTTCACCGTTTACGGTAAAGCTGATTTCATAAGATTTTGTTTTATCGTTAAATGCTTTAATGCCTTCGATTAGATAAGCGATATAGCCTAATCTTTTTTTTAAATCGCGTGGTGTTTCATAAGGGACATTCATAAATTTTCCAAAACCTGCTACATATACAAAAGGTCTATCATTAATTGTACAAATGTCTATTTTTTTGATTTCACCGTCTAAAATAAGATTTAAATTATGGAAAATGTTTTTTGTTAAACCAAACATTGAACCTATATCGTTAGTTGTTCCTAGTGGAATATGAGACATTAGAATTCTTTCTTTTCGCTTTAAATTACCGTAAACAACTTCGTTACAAGTGCCATCACCACCAATAGATAGGAGTAAATCAATATTAGTTAATGATGAAACAATTTGAATAGCATGACCGTGATATTTTGTCTGTATTGCTTCAACATCATAACCTTTTTTTTTGACTATTTCTAATAATTTATTTAAGGTTTCTCGTTTAATTCCTTTACCACTATTAGAATTATAAATAATTACACATTTTTTCAATTGAATCACCCATTTAATTATATAAAAAAAACTATTAAAAGTAAACAAAATCATTAAATTTCGTGAATATTATTAATAATCATTGTTATTAATAGTATTATAATTATTATGTAGTAATATTTGGTTATAAAATAATTTAGATTATGGATACAGGTTAATTTATTGCAAATTAAATCTCGACATAAAAACAATAGTAATAAAAGAAAAATTATGATTAAGGGGATAGTTAGTATATTATAATATAAAGATAATAATATATTACCTTCAAATAACATTGTTAACGATCTTGTTAATCCACAGCCTGGACAGGCTAAACCAAAAACCTTTTTAAAAACACATTCTAAATTACAATCGAAAATAAAAATTAAGATTGGAATTATTATAATTAAAAATATTGCTAATAAATTTTTGGTGAATTTCACGATGTAAGCTTGTTACCTTGGGCATCAACATTAATATTGCCTGCTAAAATAAGAATTCCTTCAACAAGGCCCCATATAGCAGAAACAAATGATAAAATACCACAGCTTAAAACAGTAATTAATAATTGGGCAACTGCTTTACCGTTATAACCTAAATAGAAATTATGGATACCAAATGTGCCAAGTAAAATACCAAATAATCCGGCAGCAATTTTTGATTTTGCACAAGAATCATTTGTTTTATCTGTAATTATTACACCACAATTAACACATACATCGGCTTTGTCATCTATTTCTTTTCCACAGTGATTACAAAATTTCGGCATAATTACACCTCCTAGTATTAATGTTAGCAGTTTTCTTTGATTTTTTCAATAGAAATTGTTAAAAACACATAATTTTGCAAATATAAAGTGTTAAATTTTCGAGAAAATATGTTACAATTTTAAAAACTATGTTATAATTATATTGTTATAATAGTTTACAAAAAACCGGATTAAATGCTATTTATAAAATAACAAAATAGGAGAGGAATTTAAAACATGAAAAAAAAGGGTTTGAAAATTATGGCTATATTTTCCCTTTGCGTTGCTGTTTTGGGATTATCAATTGCTTATGCGGCTTTAAGTACTACCTTAAACCTTAATGGTACTGCCCAAATAAAGGGAAGTTCATGGGATGTTCATTTTGCTGCGCTTAGTGAACCTATAATTGTTGGGGGAGCGATTATTAAAACTCCGACAATTTTAACAGGGACGGATATAAATTTTGCGGTTGATTTTACTAAACCAGGTGATTCAATAACATACATATTTGACGTCATAAATAAGGGAACTTTACCGGCAAAAATAGGAACGATTACTACTAAAGTACCAATTATTACGGGCAAGGAAGTTGATAAAAACTTAGTTGGTAATAATTTGAAATATGAATTAACATATAATGATGGCAATATAGTTGTTGTTGGTGATACTTTATTACCTAAGGAAACAAGGAAACTAAAAATCAAAACTTATTTTGATGAGAAAGTTACTGGATTTCCTATTGAAAATGTTACCTATAATGGTTTAGGTACAACAATTATTTATGTTCAAAGTTGAAAAACGTTAAAAAGTGGTGAGATATGAATAAAGGGTATAAAAAGATAATACTTATTGAAGTAGGTATGATATTAGTGTTATTTTTCAATGCATTTATATTAGATTTAATCATGGTTAATAATAAAATGATTTTTATTCAGAATATTTATACTATATGTTTTTGGTTAACAGTCATTTTGTGTTTGTTTGTTTTGGTCGGCCTTGAAAAAAATAAATTTCTAAAACAAATGGATGTTTTAGAAAGTATCTTTATTTATTCATTGACTTTTCTCATTATAACGTATTTATCAGGTATTTTTTTTGGATATATTCGGAGTCCTTATAATTTAACTATTATTGGTATAATTAAAAATATTGTTCCACTTATAATAATAATTATTTTAGCTGAATTAAGTAGATTTTACATTATTGTTAAGTGTAATAATATAAGAAAAAATAAATATAGCCAAATTATCTTAGGTTTACTGATTTTAGTTTATGTATTGTTTGATTTTAGTATGAATATAGGAAATATTAGTAATATGCGTCAAATAGGAATGATTGAATCAATGGGGTTATATATAATTCCTTCAATTATTAAAAATATAATGCTTACATATTTAGTATATAAAAATGGTTATCGGAGTGCAATATTATATCAATTAATTTTTAGCTGTTATATTTATTTGGTTCCTGTTTTTCCTGATTTGGGTAATTATTTTGAGTCTATATTATACGTTATATTTCCGTTAGTTGTATTATTAAAATTAATTAATATTTTTGGTAAAAAAGATAATGTGTTTGTTCATCGAGATAAGCTTTTGTTTACTACGATGTGGACAGTTATGATAAGTTTTATGATAATGTTGATAATATTAGTGTCGGGTTTATTTAAATTTTATATATTAACTATTGCATCGGGGTCTATGGAACCTTTAATAAAAATAGGCGATGTTATTATTATTGAAAAATTAAAAGAAGATGATTTAAAAAAATTGAAAGTGGGTGATGTATTAGTTCATAAAAAAGATAAGGAAACTGTTGTGCATCGAATTATTGAAATTAAAGAAAGATATAAGAAAACAACTTATAGAACTAAAGGTGATGCTAATAATGCGGCTGATAATTATATAATTTATGAATCTGATATAATAGGACGAGCTAAATTTAGAGTTCCCTTGGTTGGATATCCAACAGTATGGTTGAATCAAATTGTAAAAGAAAAGGGGTAAGCATGAAGGAAATATTTATCAAGGAATTTCCAACAAAAAAAATATGTATTAAAAATTTTACTAAAATTTATGTTGGTATAATTATAATTATTTTAATGACTTTAATTTGCGCGTTTTCTTTTAAAGGTGCTATTAGTTTTAAAACTGATAAAAGTCTTTATTATAATGAAGCGAGTGATTTAAACTACAGGGTATATTTAAAACCTAATGAATATTTTGAAAAACCTTTTCTAGAAAAAGATCGGCAATATATTGCTAATTTAATTGATTATATTGATGTTAATTTTAAGTATAATTTTAATGCTTCAAATGAGTTTGATTATAATTATAATTATTTTATAACTGGTCTTATTTTAGCAACAGATAAAGATGATGAAAATAAAATTGTTTATAAAAAGAAAACTATTTTGAAGCCAATGCAAACTGCGATAGTTAAAAATTCTAGTAATTTTAAAATTGATGAAAATTTAAAAATAGATTATAATTATTATAATAAAATAATTAATAATTTTAAAAAAGATTATTCATTAGCGTTAAATAGTAAATTAACAGTAACTTTGAATGTAGAAATTGTTGGTAAATATAAATATGCGCAAAATGATATAAAAAGTAAGCAAAAAATGGATGTTGTTATTCCTTTATCGGAGCAAACAATTAATATTGGTGTGGATTATACAGAAATTAATAATGCGAAGATTCTTGAAGAGAAAGCTAGCATGGAAATTATAAATAAAATTTTATTGATAATTTTTGTGATCACATTAATATTTGATATTATATTTGTTATTGATTATGTTCGCTTTTTGGAAAAATTAAAACCTAAAAAAACAATTTATGATAAAAAATTAAACAAAATTATAAAGCAATATGATCGAGCTATTGTAAAAACTAAAAATATGCCTAATATTAAAAAATTAAATATTATTGATATAGAACAATTTGCTGAATTATTAGATGCGAGAGAAAATTTAGAAAAGCCTATTCTCTATGTAGAAATTGTTCCGAAAAAAAGTAGTTGGTTTTTAATTATTACAACTAAAGAAGTATATAGATATATATTGGATTTAGAAAATTTAGAAGAGGAGGAAAAAAATGGGAAAAAGTGATATTAAAAAAAATCGAATTATTAAACTTGTTGTTATATTTACTTTGTGTTTTATGGTTATTGGTTTAAGTGTTGCTTATGCTACTTTAAGTGCTACTTTAAATATTTCTGGTAATGCGACAGCAAAAGGAGGAACTTGGAGTGTTGGTTTTGTAAATACTCCTAGTGCAAGTGTACCATATAATAATGCTTTTTGTGTTGTTACAAATGGTTCGGCTGTTATAAATACGCAACCTACTGTAAGTAATTCTACTGTAAGTGGATTTAAAGTTACTTTAACAAAACCTGGTGATGAGGTAAAATGTAAGTTTGATATTAAAAATAATGGAACACTAGGTGCTACTTTAAATAGTCGTGTTGTTTCACCGGTGGGTTCATTAACTTATACTGGTACAAGTACAACAAAAATTGCTGATGAGACGTTAGTTAAAAATAATTTGATTTTTACTGCTACTGGGACAAATACAACTGTTGGTAATACTTACGCTGCTAATTCTGGAACAGGGGCGGAAGAGTTAACTATTGGTTATAGTAGTGCAGCCACAAGCGTGCCTACTAATGATGTTGAAATTTCTGGTTTCAGTTTAAATTTAGGCTTTGTTCAAAGTTAGAAGAGGAGAAAAAATATGGAAAATAATAAAACTATGAAAATAATTGTTATAATCACATTAATAGTTGCTGTAGCTGGTCTTTCGGTTGCTTATGCTACATTAAGCCAAGCGTTATCAATAAGTGGTACAGTAACTGCTAAAGGGGCTAGTTGGGATATTTCTTTTACTAGTGGAAGTTGTACAAAAACAGGTTCTGCTACTGTGGATACGCAAGCTGTAATGACAGCAACTACGATTTCAGGTTTAAAAGCTACGCTTGTTAAACCGGGAGATAGTGTTAGTTGTAATTATGTTGTTACTAATAATGGTACTTTACCGGCTAAATTAGCTACGCTTACTGGCGCTGGTTGGACCGTTGGTGGTAATGGTGCTGATCAAACAACAGTTACTGCTAATACTAATAGAAGTGATTTAACAGGTATTGTTGCTGGTGATGTAATTAATGCTAAGGAAACTAAAAATGTTGCTTTTTCAATAACTTATAATAGTGATGCAACGACAGTTCAAGCAAACGATGTTGATATTACTTTTGCTAAAACACTTAATTTTGTTCAAAGTTAGAAGAGGAGAAAAGAAATGAAAAATGATAAAAGTTTAAAAATATTAGTTATTGCTACATTAGTGGTTACTGTTGCTGGTTTGTCCGTTGCTTATGCAACACTTAGTCAAACATTAAATATAAGTGGGACAGTAACTGCTAAGGGTGCTAGTTGGGATATAAAATTTACTAGTGGAAGTTGTACGAAAACTGGTTCTGCTTCGGTTGATAGTCAACCAACAGTAACTGCTACTTCTATTTCTGGTCTTACAGCAAGTCTTACTAAACCTGGTGATAGTGTTAATTGTAGTTATGTTGTTACTAATAATGGTACTTTACCAGCTAAATTATCATCTATTACCGGTGATGGTTGGATCGTTGGTGGTAGTGGTGGCGATCAAACAATGGTTACCAATAATACTACTAGAAATGATTTGTCTGGTATAGCTAATAATGATATTATTAATCCAGCAGGAACTAAAACAATTAGTTTTTCAATAATTTATAAAAATGATGCTACTACTGTTCAAGCTACTAATATTCCTATAACATATACTAAGACGCTTAATTTTGTTCAAAGTTAGAAGTGGAGAAAAAGAATGAAAAATGATAAAAGTTTAAAAATATTAGTTATTGCTACATTGGTGGTTACTGTTGCTGGTTTGTCTATTGCTTATGCAACGCTTAGTCAAACATTAAATATAAGTGGGACAGTAACTGCTAAGGGTGCTACTTGGGCACTTGCTTTTTCATCACCAAGCAGTTGTACAACAACGGGAACAGCCACTGTCACTACTCAACCAGCGGTGGTTGGTACTTCAGTTAATTTTGATGCAAGTATTATTAAACCTGGCGATAGCGTAACGTGTACGTTTATGGCAAAAAATACTGGGACAATTGATGCTAAATTGGCTTCAGTTTCAAATAATTTGGTATCTTATGAGGGAACGGTTGATGATAAGGCAATTGTTGAAAATGCTATAGTTATTAATCCATCTTATTCTGGTCTTGCTATTAATGATATAATTGCAGCTGGAGCATCAAAAAAAATAACAGCGACTGTTACTTATGCACAAGCGGCAACGCAAGTACCAGTTAGTGCGGTTACAATCAATATACCAATTACTTATAATTTTGTTCAAGCATAAAAAAATATATTGAGTGGTGAATATATGAGAAGAAAAAAATATAAAAGAATAACAATTTTAGATAAAATTTACTATTCTGAAAGAAATCAAAAACTAATGCTAATAATTTTAGGATTAGTTTTTGTCATTGGTTTATCTTTAGTTTATGCTACTTTAACTACTATTTTAAGTATTAAAGGTAATGCTGCTATGCGTCCGTATAAAGATATAAGAATAGTAAGTGTTTCTTCTCCAACTTTTACCAGTGGGTCTTATGAATTATATAATGCTAAATATAGTTTTAATTATTTGATATCAAGTGCTAGTTTGCCAAATATTGATTCTAGTATTACTTATACTTTGAAAATAAAAAATAGTGGAACTAAGGATATGTTACTTAAAAGAGTTTATCTTGATACAACTAATTCTAATTTAGATTTTAGCTTAGCAGGTATTGAAGTTGATAATGGGACTGGTGTTCTAAATGGTGTTGTAGCAACCGCTACGGAAAAGGATGTGGTTGTAACTTTAAAATATAAACAAGGGATCGATTTGCCGGCGATTAAGGATTTTGAAACTTTTGTTAATTTTGAATTTATTGAATATATTCCTGATATTATGGCACCGGAAATACTATTTAATCCTTTACCTGGTATATGGAATAATGGTAATTTTAATGTAGCTTTGATGGCTATGGATAATGTTAAAGTAACTGATTTTAAAACATGTGTTAATTATAGTGGTTCTTTATGTACACCGAATGAAAAAATAAATGGAGATGCTACGGCGGTTATAATTAATCAACAGAGTGCTAGTATAGTTGTATGTGCTTATGCTAAGGATGATGCTAGGCCAATTAATAATAGTGTGACTATTTGTAATAATATTGATATTAAAAAAGGTAGTATAAATAATTTTTATAAACTTGATTCAACGGCTCCATTATATGATTTGAATTTAAGCACGGAATCATGTACTAAAAATGATGTTGTAGCAACTATTAATGTTACTGATGCTAGTGTTAGTGGATTACCTAATTTACCTTATTCATTTGATGGTACTTATGGAATTAGTAATAAAAAAAATTATGTAGCTAATACAAATGTTGTAACAAGTGTCAAGGATAATGCGGGAAATGTAACTAGTAAAAGCAA